>NZ_JAVRCK010000037.1:0-79655 GCF_034530815.1 Nostoc sp. DedSLP03 | reverse complement strand
TGGGATTACCTATGAAATTACAAGGGTTTCAAAGCTTAATTCACATTAGGCGTAAATTATGAAATACGAATTGTTTAAGAATTGCCTCAGAGTGTATGTAGTTTTGTGTAAGTCTTTTTATTGAGAGAGAATCAAGACGCTGTAAGGGCCAATACCAACATTGGCACAAAAAGACATTCCATCAGAGTCATTGCGATCGGCAGAGGTGTCATAACCAAGATGGTTGCCAAAATCTGGGCTGTAGCCGTTCCAGTCGCTATTAAATCTTACCTTCCAAGTTCCGCCACGAGGAAAGCCTAGACCATAGCTATCGTAGGAGCGATCGCCCATATTCACAACAACAACTACATCATCTCCTGGCCCGCCGTTATCCCAACGATGGAAGGCAATAACTTTGTCGTTATTGTTGACATGATGTACATTCACATGCTGTCCACGCAAACCTCTAGTGTTGTTATACCAGTTGCGGCGTAAACGAATTAACGACTGATATAGATCCCAAATACCACTAAATTTATCTTTCTTGCTCCAATCTAAAGTGCCAGAATCTTTCCAACTTCCCCATTCCAGAAATTCCTGACCTTGAAAAATCATCGGGATTCCAGGAGATGTAAAGACGAGAGCCGCTGCTAAGGTAGATCGTTTGCGGGCAAACCAACTATCTGCATTCCCACGCCAAATTGCTTCTGGGAGGCGGACTTTGCGGTTAATTTCGGCTACTTCATCATGATTTTCGCTATAGATGATTCGCTTCCAAGCATCGGTTTCAAACCTTTGTAAGATTGCGTCCCGAACGCTGTACATATTACGGGCACTATCAGTGGGAGCTACCACCGCTTCCAAAATCGGATAATAAAACGAACTACCCCACTGGGAATCAAATCCGGCTCCCCCTGCTCCTGTAGTACGGTTAATCCATTCGTTATTTTGCAAGTCTTCAGCAATGGTAATCTTCCACGGCATCTTCCTATCTATTTCATTGTTGATCCATTGCATCAAACTCCAGCCTTCAGGAATATCATTTGCAGGCTGGTTGTTGTTGCCGTAAATATTACGAATGTTAACTGTGGAATCAAACCGTAAACCGTCTATGTGATATTCTTCCAGCCACATCAGAGCGTTGTCACGGATATATTGCCGCACTTCACCCCGTCCATAGTCTGGGCGAGGGCCAAACTTGGTTTTGACGCGCTCATCGTTGTAGAAATAGATCCCATCGTTATTTTGATTCCAACCATCAAACTGCCGTAGAGAATAATCTAGTTCTCCACTACCAAAATGGTTATAAACTACATCGAGAATGACGGCTATGCCAACTTTATGGGCTTCTTTGACAAAGTTTTTAAATTGACTAGGATCGCCATAATTACTTTCTATATCAAAGGGGAAAGCAGGGTTATAGCCTAGAGAGTATTCCCCTGGGAAACCAAAAATCGGCATCAGTTCAATGGCATTGATGCCCAAGTTTTTTAAGATGCCTAGTTTCTCGATAATTGAATCCAAATCTCCGGGCTTTTTCTCGGTTCTATTAAAAGAAGCAACATGCAACTCATAAATTACCAATTCATTCCAGGGTGGCATATTGAAGGTATCGCTTCCCCAGTCAAACATGTCCTCGACAATTACACCATCCGCGCCGTCATTGTCGAGGACATGTTTGCAGTAGGGATCGGTACGCCACCACAGAGAATCGGCAGGTATGAAAGCACCTTGAATCACATAGCGGTACTTTTCACCTTCTTTAGCTTCAGGAACATCCACAGACCAGTATCCATTATTTTCAGAGGCGAGGATATTTGCGGTTGTAGACCAGTTATTAAAATCTCCAGCCACATAAACTGCTGAAGCAAATGGCGCCCAAACCCGAAAGGCTGTTCCTACTTCATAGGGAATAGCCCCCATTCCAGTATGGCTAGAGGCTTTGATCGCAGACGTACCTGAGTTGACACTTAGTTCGGTTGAGATCGCCATAAATTAAATTTATCTCCAAGAGATGACTGAATAGGAAAGCTTGGCGTTGCTGATTCAGTTTGATTTCAAAACCTTTGTAGAGGTGTGAACTATCCCGTCTCTATCATCTGGATTGATACATACTGTATTAAGCAACGCCAAAACCAGATTAAATTTGCACTGCTGAAAAGATTACAGCAGTGCCTGTTGTGGATTTATCAAAAGTTGATTAATATTTTATGCAAGTTTAAACAAAGTTTACATTTATACACTCCCCAAGGACAGCTTCATCGAGCTGTCCTTGATGTCATATATAAAACAGTATACTTGATTGATTACCAGGCAATTTGCGATCGCTCTTGCACAACTTGCTGATATACTTGCTCAGTTTGCTTGGCTAGTTTTGGCCAGCTAAAGCGACGCTCTAAATCTTCATAAGCGTTATCCACCAGCCATTGACGATAACCTGGATTTTTCAACACTTCCAAAATTCCCCAAGCTAAAGAATCGGGATTGTTCACCCAAGTGACAATGCCTGTTTTGGTATGTTGCACCACTTCTGGAAAACCACCAGTATCAGAAACTACTACGGGTACACGAGAAGCAAAGCTTTCTAAAGCAACAATCCCAAAGGGTTCGTAAAGACTCGGAAAAACCGCGCAGTCTGCGACAGTTTGAAATTTATCCAAGTATTCATCGGAGAGAAAACCGGTAAAATAGCAATGATGCCAAATTCCTAAATTCCAGGCTTGGCGCTTGAGATGGTCAGTATTGCCGCCACCAACGATTACAAATTTCACATTACCTCCCATTTCTGAAAGGATTTTGGGTGCGGCATTAAGTAATATAGGTATACCTTTTTCGTAGGTCATACGACCGAGGTAGTAAACTATTTTCTCTTCGTCTGCGGCAAATTGGCGGCGAAAATCCAGAGCATGAAAATCTGTATGATGCTGTTTCTTTTCGGCTCGGATACCGTTATAAATGACATCAATTTTGTCCCAAGGACTGTAGAGCGCTCGTTCTACTTCTTGGCGCATATAGTCGCTACAAACAATAATCCGCCAAGCGTTGTAAGCTAGCAAGATTTCTTTGCCATTTATATAACCTTGAATATCTGTGTAAATACCGTTGTATCTTCCGTATTCAGTAGCATGAATTGTGGCAATTAGTGGTATTTTAAAATTATGCTTGAGAGCGATCGCCGCATCTCCGACTAACCAATCATGGGCATGAATTAAATCAAAGGGCCCTTCTTCTAAAATCAATTTACCACCGTGATCTCCCATACTCAAGTTGAGATTCACTACCCAGTGGAAAAAGTCGTTACTATATGCCACTGGTACTCGATGTATCTTTACTCCTTCAACAACCTCATACATCGATGCGTGACCAAACTCAGCTGTAATCAGGTGAATTTCATGTCCTAGCTTTACCAGTTCCGGGTACAACTCCGCCACATGTCGCGCAATTCCCCCAATAATCCTTGGTGGAAACTCCCAACTCAGTACCAGTATCTTCATCTACTAGACTCCCCAACACTTTATAAATATCTAACAAACTACATTTACCTAAAAATACAAGTCTGGCGAATGCAGTGAGTACTTTTACTAAAATTTTTAGATTTTTTAACAGTGATTTTGTTAAAGGTTATCAACTGTAGGCTAAGGAGAGAAAGCAAGGTATAGTAATAATTCGTAATCAGAACAATTGAGCCTCCCCTTCGCAACTCACTTGTCAAGAAGGAGTAACGACGCAAACGGCATGAACTCGATCGCGTCCTTGCTGTTTGGCTAGATAAAGTGCTTTGTCTGCTGCATTAATCAAGTCTGGCGGCGAAATTTCGGAATTTGGCACAATGCTAACAACACCTAGACTAACGGTAACACAATCGCACACGCGAGATTGAGCATGGGGAATGGCTAAGTCGCGCACTGCTTCTCGAATAGTTTGGGCTACATAGATTGCTCCTTGAATTTCTGTATTAGGCAGAATGATAGCAAATTCTTCTCCACCGTAACGAGCGACTAAATCGGCTGGACGCTTAACAATATTTTTGAGGGCACTTGCTAATTGTCGCAAACAATCATCCCCTCCTAAATGACCATAAGTGTCATTGTAGAGTTTAAAAAAATCGACATCTAACAAAATTAAAGACAGTGAAAGTTGCTCGCGTTTGAGTCGCTGCCACTCAGCTTCCAGATACTCATCAAATCGGCGGCGATTGGCTATTTGAGTCAAGCCATCTAGGGTAGCTAATCTTTGTAATTCTTCATTGGCAGCTTGCACTTGCTGGTAAAGTACTGATTGATGAATAGCGATCGCTACTTGACTAGCCAATTGCTGCAACAAATTCACTTCAAACGCTTGCCAATAACGAGGGGCGGTACACTGGTGGACAATGAGTAAACCCCACAGATGCTCTTCATTCAAAATCGGCACTATTATCGCTGCTTTAACTTGATAGAGTTGTAATAACTCAAAAACCTCGGCTGAAAAATCAGATTTCTGAATATTATGAAAGACTTTAGGTAATCCTTGGTAATAGTCGCTAAAATCTTGTTTGAGCGAAAATGGGTGCATTCTCAGTTCTAATCTCTGAGGATAGTTATCACCCACTGATTTTGCCGCAAAATTCCCACTTCCGTCAGATTGTAACTGATAGATAGCTACGGAATCTGAACCTAAACACTGGCGAATACTATTTACTGTTGTATTCAGGACCTCCTCCAAATTCAGTGATTGCCGAATCTGTTGAGTTACTTCAGTAATTAACCGTTCTCCCTCTGCTTGCTGTCGCAACATCACTTCAGCTTCTTTACGAGTGCTGATGTCTTCTACCGAGCCAAGAATCTGCGTTGGAGTGCCGTTGGCATCTCTGGCAAATACGACTTCTCGCGTATTTAGCCAACGCCACTCTCCATTTTTGTGTCGGAATCGGTATTCAGTGGAAAGTACTTCATTGTCTTTAAGGTTGACAAAGCGAGTTGGTAAGTTATGGCAGAGGTATTGATCGTCTGGATGAAAGCAATTCATTAGCCACTGCGGATCTGCGTTACAAAATTCCTCTGGAGAGTAGCCTAAAATAGCCACACTTTTCTGATTAAGATAGATACTTGTTCCTTGTAAGAGGTCAAACAAATACAAAATATGCGGTATGGTATTAGCAACCTTTTGCAGAAAGTCTTGACTGGAGCGCAATGCCTCTTCAGCTTTGTGGCGTTCCTGAAGCGCGACTTTATATTCAGTAATATCTCGTCCTTCTGAGAGCAGTAGGGTAATATGCCCGGTTCGATCGAGTATAGGACGCAGTGAGAAATCAATTGCGATCGCTTGACGATCTCGACCTAAAATCTCAACTTCATAGCGAATAGATTCACCATTAGCAGCAGCTGCGATCGCAGTTTTTAATTGCTCTTGAGTATTTAGAGAAATTGTCCACCACTTTGCTTCCCAAAAAGGCTTGCCAACTACTTCTTCTCGATTAATCCCAGCAAAGTCTAGTGCTGTTTGGTTGGCTTCTAATACAATTCCATTCGGCTGAAGCAATCCGATAAACTGAATGGTTTGATTGAAAATCGCCCGAAATTTTTGTTCATTTTCACTTAGAGCTTGTTCTACCCGTTTGCGATCGGTAATATCTCGTCCAACAGATTGAAGTTCTACAATCGCACCTTGGTCATCAAATATCCCTCGAACAATCCACTGCGTCCACCGCACTCCTTGGCAAGCTACAACGCGATTTTCAATTGTGATAACGGGATTTTCTAAGCTAATGGAATTTACCAGACTAAACACACGTTCCCGATCTTCCTCAAACACAACAGGTTCGTAGTGCTGACCGATAATTTTGTCTCGCTCCAGTCCAAAAAATCGACAGTAAGCTTCATTAACAAAGGTAACAGTACCATCGGGTGAGCCTCTAGCAATCAATTCTGTTTGGTCTTCGAGGATGGTACGATAAAGTTCTTCGCTCTCTTGTGCTTGTTTGCGTAAACAAAGCTCGTCATAGACATCGCTAATATCCAATACCAAACCCTGAAGTAGCTGAGTCTGTCCATCGGCACAAAAAACGAGATTGGCTTGGTTTCGTACCCAAATTGTTCTGCCATCGCGCCTAATCATCCGATACTCAATCCTCAAAGGCTCTCCCGTAGCGATTGTAGTATTTACAGCTTGCCAAAGGCGATCGCGATCGTTTGGATGAGTGTAATCTAACCAACTATTGAATAAACCAGGATTCCAATCTTCGGGAGCAATGCCCAATAATTGTTGTAATTGCGGACTAATATAAGCTTCATTTGCAGTGGTATTAATCGGTGAGATATATACAACGCCCGAAATTTGTTCTACTAGAGTGCGATATTTTCGCTCTGCCTCAGAGAGCTTTTCTTGGGCCTGCTTGCGACTCATGATATTTTGGGTAGTGGTATAAAAGTAGTGATTTTTCTCTTGTCAGTCCTTATATAGCAAGGGTTTACAGTCTTTGCTATCACTATATATTTACCACTACCTTAGAAAATATACCAACAGCAAGTTACCACTATTTCTGAAAAGATGCTGGAATTTTTCACTTTCCTTGTGGTCTGGGGAATGGGTTTGCGGGTAAAAGATGTATTCAAAACCTTTCCCCTTTACCCTTTCCCCTTTAACCGAACCGTTTGTTTTTGAATAAAACACTCTTAAATTAGCTTTGATCCAAGCGCAGTACTGCCATAAAGGCTTCCTGGGGTACATCTACAGTACCTACAGATTTCATCCGCTTTTTACCTTTTGCTTGCTTCTGCAAAAGTTTTTTCTTGCGACTGATGTCACCACCGTAGCATTTGGCTAAGACATCTTTGCGCAAAGCGGGGATATGTTCGCTGGCAATAACTTTACTGCCAATAGATGCCTGAATTGGCACTTTGAATTGATGGCGGGGAATTAGTTCCTTGAGTTTTTCTGCCATTGCCCGCCCGACGTTGTAAGCTTTATCTCGATGCACAATCATCGCCAAGGAATCGACGGGATCGCCGTTAATCATGATATCCAGCTTCACCAGAGGATTTTCACGGTAGCCAATGATGTGATATTCCATACTGGCGTAACCGCGCGATCGCGATTTCATCTGGTCAAAAAAGTCAGTTACAACTTCCGCCAAGGGTAGCTCATAAGTAAGTGTAGTTCGTCCTTGGGCGAGATATTTCATATCTTTGAAGATGCCCCGACGATTTTGTGACAACTCCATCAAGGTGCCAACATAAGTTTCCGGGGTAATCATCTCTACTTGCACGTAAGGTTCTTCAATTCTTTCGCGATCGTTGGGAGAAGGTAAACGGCTAGGATTATCGATGTACAGTTCCTCACCTTTGACAGTAATCACCTTATAAACCACCGAGGGGGCTGTAATGATTAAATCCAGGTTATACTCTCGCTCTAGACGTTCTTGGACAATTTCCATGTGCAGCAAACCCAAGAACCCGCAACGGAAACCAAACCCCATTGCGCTCGAAGTTTCTGGTTCGTAATGCAGCGCTGCATCATTGAGTTCCAGCTTTTCCAAGGCTTCCCGCAAATCTTCAAATTGATCGGCATCAATGGGGAACATTCCACAAAAAACCATCGGGTTCGCTTCTGCGTAACCCGGTAAGGGTGCATCTGCTTTGGCCTTACTGAGGGTAATTGTGTCTCCTACCCGTGCATCAGCTACAGCTTTAATTGCCGCTCCCAAATAGCCTACTTCCCCAGCGTGCAGTTCATCAACTTGCTTTTGAGTTGGAGAAAGAACGCCTAACTCATCAATTTCAAATTCTTTACCCGATGCCATTAAATGGATGCGATCGCCTTTTTTCACAGTGCCATCCATCACCCGGAAATACACAATTACTCCCCGGTAACTGTCGTAATAGCTATCAAAAATTAATGCTCGTAAGCGTTCATTTATCGTATTGGGCGGTGGCGGTATCCGCTCGACAACTGCTTCTAAAATCTCATCAATCCCAATTCCTTCTTTAGCAGAGGCCAGAATCGCCTCACTGCAATCTAGACCGATAATTTCTTCAATTTCACCAATTACCCGTTCTGGTTCAGCCCCTGGCAAATCAATTTTATTCAAAACCGGGATAATTTCCAGGTTATTCTCTAACGCTAAATATACATTAGCCAAAGTTTGCGCTTCCACACCTTGGGACGCATCTACTACCAATAGCGCTCCTTCGCAAGCAACAAGAGAGCGGGAGACTTCATAAGAGAAATCCACATGCCCCGGAGTATCAATCAAGTTCAGCACATATTGCTGACCATCTTTGGCTGTGTAGTTCATCCGGGCAGCTTGCAGCTTAATCGTAATGCCGCGCTCCCGTTCCAGATCCATGTTGTCGAGAAACTGTTCCTTCATCTGTCGGTCTTCAACAGTGCCAGTAGCTTGTAGCAAGCGATCGGCGAGGGTTGATTTCCCGTGGTCGATGTGAGCAATAATACAAAAATTGCGAATGCGAACTGCGGGAACGTCAGTCATATACTATCTTTGCCTTAGCAGCAACCAAAGTTAAAAGGGCAATTTACTTAATGTATTTTAATGCTTTCTTAGCCAAGACGCTGCTAGCTTTTTAGTGCTGAGTTGGTCATTGGTCATTGGTCATTAGTCATTTGTCATTAGTTATTCTTTCTTCCCCTGCTCCCCCTGCCTCCCCTGCCTCCCCTGCCTCCCCTGCCCAATGCCCTCTTCACCCCATCTTAAACTTTCGATCTAAATAGGTGGACATTTAAGAATATTATGAAAGTCTATTTGTCGCTGCTAGTATTCAACAGCTAGGAGCGTACAATAAATGTAAATAAGTACATCTAGGGATCGTGGGCAATTGCGACTGCTAATTGCCCGTAATCGCCGATCGATCGGCAAAATTTCTAGAGCCATTGTCTAGTCAGTTATATGAAAAATGAGATTTAAAACTTAAAACTGTTACTTTGGTGCTATTTCAGGGAACTATTGAATTGTGCCCTTGAAAATTTTTCAGCGAATTAGCCCAAATAAATGAATATAACTACTTTACACAGCTTTAGACAAAACCAATTCAAAGAATTCAGAGTATATAAACCTATGAATATGAGAGAGAAAACTACCAAAGCGGAAAATACACCAGCCGAGAAGGTAGAAATTGCTGTCCGCCTAGACTCCGAGTTACTAGAGCAAATTCAGCATCTCACCAATGACCCAAGTAAAGTAATTGAGGTGGCGATTCGCCAGTGGTTACGGGGTGAATTCCTTAGAGATGACGAACTAACGCGTACACCTGTGCGTACCCCTGTTCCTCCTCGCGGTGAATGGAACGATTAACGCCATTGCCATTATTTAACTGTTAATGCAAGTTAAAAAAAGTAAAGTTTGCCAATCTGGTTTTCAGAACACCAAAAAATACCCCATCAAACCCAAAAAAGCTGTAAAAATTTATGTTTAAATTTCAGCGGCTTTAGTAAAATTACGGTCGGATACCCTTTGTCTATCCAACTCAATTAATGACTATTACTGCCAATTCCCAATTGTCAAATGTATTTTCCCAAAATCTGGAATCTATTACCAGTAAGACTGATGGCTCATTACCAACTCTAGGAGCCGAGTTAGTTTATACACAAGATGGGGCAGGGCGCTATCTGACCTTTTGTTGGCAGTACAGCGAACTCCTGGGGTTAAATACTGAAAAAATAGTTGACGAGCTGAACCAGACTCAAACCTTTGTCCCAGTCGATAAGGTTAGTTATTTGGAACGATTGCACCGAATTTTGACAAGTTTGGTGCCAGAAAGGTTTCAATGTTGGTTTAGCTACCAGAAAGAATTATTTGAGTTGGACTTAGTGATTAGTCCGATTATGCCGAGTTTGGGAACCACTGCCACTACCGTTTTAGTGATGGGACGCTTAGTACAAGCGACACTCAACAAAAAACAAGTGCGTGTGGTATCAAAAACGCCCACACAAATAGAGTTGGCTTTACGTTCGCAACAGCACCAAAAACTGGTAAATCGGATTACCAGAAATATTCGCCGGACATTGGATTTAGATATTATTTGGCAGCAAACAGTTGACAGTTTAGGGAAAGCACTGCGGCTAGAACGCTGTATTATTTGTCCTTATCAGCCCTCAAGCTCAAAAGTGCAGGTGAAAGCTGAGTATCGCCAGTCAGAACTCAAATCAATGCTTGGCTTAGACATAGATATAGCTTCTGAGCCTGCCTTTGCTCAAGCCTTGGCAACCCTAGAACCAGTTACGATGGAAGTGCCTGGATACAAAGAGTCTGGGCGGCAGAAAACTTTAGTAGTTGCGACTTGCTATCAAGACCAAGCTAATGGATTGGTTGCCTTGAATTGGCAGGATGAATGCTACACATTAACAGAATCGGAATTAGAACTGGCAAAAGAAGCAGCAGATCAATTGGGAACTGCGATCGCTCATGCTACTTTATATGAAGAATTAGAAATAGCACGTCAAAAAGCTGAAGAAGCTTCCCGCCTCAAAAGTGAGTTTCTGGCTAATGTATCCCATGAAATTCGTACCCCCCTCAACGGTATGATTGGCTTTTTGAAGCTGATTTTAGAAGGGATGGCAGACGACCCAGAAGAACAAAATCAATTTTTAGCAGAAGCTCATCACTTATCGATACATCTGCTGAATATCATCAACGATATTTTGGACATTGCCAAAATCGAAGCTGGGAAAATGGAGCTAGCTTACGCTCCAGTCAAGCTAGATGAGCTATTCAGTCATGTAGAAGGTTTCATGCGTCCCCAAGCAGAAATGAGAAACCTCAGCTTTCAGATGCAAATGCCTGCTACCTCTGATGAAATCATTGTCCAAAGCAACTACCAACGATTACTACAAGTGATGCTCAATCTGGTAGGTAATGCCATCAAATTTACCCATGAGGGTGGCGTTACCGTCAGCGCCGATTTAGTATTCAAAAAGGCGAACTTTCAAGATCAGCAATTTCCTGGCATGGTGAAAGTACGTGTAGCAGACACTGGTATTGGTGTTTCTTTAGATAAACAAGATAAACTGTTTCAATTATTCTCTCAGGTGGATGGCTCCCGCACTCGCCAGTACGGTGGCACAGGTTTGGGACTGGCAATATCCCAAAAGCTAGTGGAGGCAATGGGCGGCGAGGTACATTTTTATAGTTTGGGCGAAGGACTTGGCTCAACAGTCACATTTACTGTGCCACTATATCAACAACCAGTCATGGTTTCGTCTAATGATAGCGACTCAACAAGTAGTGCTGAATGTTAGTCATTAGTCATTAGTCATTGGTCATTAGTCATTAGTCATTTGGAAAATTACCAGTACTGGGTTTTGAGTTTTAAACTTTAAATTTTTTTAGCAATTATTATTTAATAAGCATACTGGGTATAGGGTATTGGAAAAAAACTTTCCTTGTCTTCACCTCCTGGCGTTCTCTTCAAGACTTTAACCGCTAAAGTAGAGTAGGAGGGCTTGCATGAGAAATTGTTCAGCTAATCTAATATCAAGTTGCTAAAACCAGCAGTGGTTTAATCAAAAGTGATAAAAAACTGACGCCTGACAATCTAGCGGCAATTAGATTTAGGATCGATTTAACAAAGCTGGAAAATAAAACTTTGGATAATGGTTAATGAGTAAGGGTGCATTGGTGACAGGGATTGTTATTATTCAATGCCCCATGCCCCATGACGGCAGTTGCTCCACTTGGGGAAACCCCAAGACCGCACTGCCTCCCCAATTCCCCATGCCCATCCCTAACTTAGCAGGTCTAAACTATGGAACTCACAATTGACAACGTTGAAACAGTCTTAGATGAAATGCGCCCTTATCTCATGTCTGATGGGGGCAATGTGGAACTAGTAGAACTCGATGGGCCTGTTGTAAAACTGCGCCTGCAAGGTGCGTGTGGTTCTTGCCCCAGTTCTGCAATGACCCTGAGAATGGGTATTGAGCGCCGCCTCAAGGAAATGATTCCCGAAATTGCAGAAATTGAGCAAGTGGTGTAAAAGTTAGGAGTTAGGAGTTAGGAGTTATGAGTTTGAATCAACTCCTAACTCCTTATTCTTAACTCCTAACTATTTCTATGTCCCATCCTCTCTACATCGCTTTTATCTGGCATCAACATCAGCCGCTGTACAAATCCCCTGGCAGCGGCGTTTCGCTATCTTCGAGTCAGCAGTACCGTCTTCCTTGGGTACGTTTGCATGGAACTAAAGATTATCTGGATTTAGTATTGCTTTTAGAGCGGTATCCTAAGTTACACCAAACGGTAAATTTAGTTCCATCGCTGATATTGCAACTCGAAGATTATATTGCTGGCACTGCTTTTGACCCTTATCTCACAGCCAGTTTGACACCGGATGAGCAACTCACCCAGCAACAGCGCGAATTTATTATTCAACACTTTTTTGATGCTAACCACCATACCCTGATCGATCCTCATCCCCGCTATGCCGAGTTGTACCAGCAAAGGCAGGATAAGGGGCAAGCTTGGTGTTTAGCAAATTGGGAATTGCCAGATTATGGAGATTTGCTAGCTTGGCATAATTTGGCTTGGATCGATCCGCTGTTTTGGGATGACCCAGAAATTGCTGCTTGGTTAAAACAGGGACGAAATTTTACTTTAAGCGATCGCCAGCGCATTTATTCCAAACAGCGAGAAATTCTTAGCCGAATTATCCCCCAACATCGGAAAATGCAGGAGGCGGGGCAGCTAGAAGTTACTACCACGCCTTACACCCATCCGATTTTACCCTTACTAGCTGATACTAACTCCGGTCGGGTAGCTGTGCCTAATATGACACTACCTAAACAGCGATTTCAGTGGGCAGAAGATATTCCCCGCCACTTGCGGAAAGCTTGGGACTTTTATCAAGACCGCTTTGGACAGATCCCTCGTGGTTTGTGGCCTTCGGAACAATCAGTAAGTCCGGCAATTCTTCCACACATTATTAACCAAGGATTTAAGTGGATATGCTCAGATGAAGCCGTCTTAGGGTGGACGCTGAAACACCTTTTTCATCGGGATGGAGCGGGGAATGTGGAGCAACCAGAATTGTTGTATCGACCCTATCGCCTGCAAACCGCCGAGGGTGACTTATCAATTGTATTTCGCGACCATAGATTATCAGACTTGATTGGTTTTACTTATGGTGCAATGCCAGCAAAACAGGC
Organism: Nostoc sp. DedSLP03; assembly: GCF_034530815.1. Classification (NCBI taxonomy): domain Bacteria; kingdom Bacillati; phylum Cyanobacteriota; class Cyanophyceae; order Nostocales; family Nostocaceae; genus Nostoc; species Nostoc sp. DedSLP03. Next base: position 66,539 of record NZ_JAVRCK010000037.1, on the reverse strand, counting down.
AGCCGCCGATTTAGTAGGACATTTGCAAGCGATCGCTAAAAAGCAAAGAGATAGTCATAGCGAACAACCTTGGCTAGTTACCATCGCTTTGGACGGCGAAAATTGCTGGGAATTTTATCCCCAAGATGGCAAACCTTTCTTAGAAGCTTTATATCAAAGTTTGAGCGATGAACCCCACCTCAAACTCGTTACTGTCTCCGAATTTCTGGAAGAATTTCCAGCCACAGCCACCATCCCCGGAGGGCAACTACATAGCGGTTCTTGGGTAGATGGCAGTTTCACCACTTGGATCGGCGATCCCGCCAAAAATCGTGCTTGGGATTATTTGACAGAAGCGAGAATTATGCTTGCAAGTCATTCCGAAGCGACGGAAGAAAACAACCCTGAAGCGTGGGAAGCATTGTATGCCGCAGAGGGTTCCGACTGGTTCTGGTGGTTTGGTGCAGGACACTCCTCAAATCAAGATGCCATCTTTGATCGGTTGTTTCGAGAACATCTGTTTGGCATTTACAAGGCATTAAATGAACCTGTACCGCCCTATCTCAAGCAACCAGTGGAAATTCATGCAGCACAGGCAAAGCATACCCCACAAGGGTTTATTCACCCCGTCATCGATGGTAAGGGTGATGAGCAAGATTGGGACAAAGCTGGACGCATAGAAATCGGCGGGGCACGGGGGACGATGCATAACAGCAGTGTCATCCAGCGACTTTGGTATGGGGTGGATCACTTAAATTTTTATTTGCGGTTGGACTTTAAAGGTGGCGCTGCACCAGGACGGGATTTGCCAACAGAATTGAATTTGTTGTGGTTCTATCCAGAAAAAACAATGGTCAATAGCCCAGTTCCCTTGGAAGATGTACCAGATGCAGCCCCACTGAATTACCTTTTCCACCATCTTTTAGAAGTTAACTTGCTGACGCAATCGATTCAGTTTCGGGAAGCGGGAGACAATCATCAATGGCATCCCCGTTTCAGTCGCGCTCAAGTAGCAATAAATAGTTGTTTAGAGTTGGCAGTACCGTGGGCAGACTTGCAAGTTCCGCCAGATTATCCTCTGCGTCTGATTTTGGTGCTTGCAGATGAAGGGCGTTTTTCCAACTATTTGCCAGAAAATGCTTTGATTCCCATTGAAGTGCCTTAACATTTAATATTCTTGGTGTTATACCATTTCACGAAATACTTATTAGGGGCGTACATTCGTATGCCTCTACAGATGATTCATTGATGTTGCAAAGATTTTTGAAAATCATATTTAATTTTTTTAGTCTTTTTTTTTAGTCTTAAATATATTTGGCTATATTCAAACTATATATTTAGACTAAGCTTTGAGAACGGAGAGGGGGGGATTCGAACCCCCGTTAAGTTTCCCTAAACAGACTTTCCAGGTCTGCGCCTTAAACCACTCGGCCACCTCTCCAGGTGCCACAATTTACAATTATACTATAGAATCCCAGAAAATGCAAAGATAAAGAAAGATATTCTAAATTGAACTTGATAGTCCTAATCCCAAAACGCAAATCCAGATGTCCCGTACATACACAATTAAAGTTCGCGATCGCGCCACTGGCAAAACACACACCCTACAAGTGCCAGAAGACCGCTACATCCTGCACACTGGCGAAAAACAAGGGGTAGAACTACCGTTTTCCTGTCGCAACGGGGCTTGCACTGCTTGTGCTGTGAGAGTGTTATCAGGAGAAATTTACCAACCAGAAGCGATCGGCTTGTCGCCAGATTTACGTAAGCAAGGTTATGCCTTGTTGTGTGTGAGTTACCCCCGTTCTGACTTGGAAGTGGAGACACAAGACGAAGATGAAGTCTACGAACTTCAGTTTGGACGCTATTTTGCTAAGGGAAGAGTTAAAGCGGGTTTACCCTTAGATGAGGAATGAAGAAGAATTCAGAATTCAGGAGTCAGAATTCAGAATTCTGTCTCGATAAACAATTCAAAATCACCGAATTTCTGATGCCTGTAAATTTTGGTGACTGGGTGCGAAAAATAGCGATTTTGGCTTGCTTATTGCTGTTAGTGAGTTGTCAAGGTAAAAACCAGCTGCCAAACAATGAAGCCCAGGTAAAAGTAGCGCGAGTAGTTAGTGGGCAAAGTTTGGAAGTTTTGGGCATGGCTGAACAACCAAATTTGATTTCCCAAGTGCGGTTAGTGGGTGTTGATGCACCAGATTTGCGACAGCGCCCTTGGGGGGAAGCAGCAAAAGAACAGCTAGAGAATCTAATTGGTGGTGTAGAACAATCGGTAACGCTGGAGTTTGATTTAGAAGCAAAAGACAAAATCGGGCGAACTCTAGCTTATGTGTGGAAAAATAAGGTGTTATTGAATGAAGAATTAGTCAAACAAGGAAATGCAATGTTTGTAGGGCGATCGCCTAACCACAAATATGACCAGCGTTTAGAACGTGCCCAACAATGGGCTAGACTCATGGGGCAAGGAATCTGGAACCCAGAAAAACCCATGCGCCTCACTCCTGCCGAGTTTCGCCGTCAAAATCTTTGAGGACTGGGGACTGGGGACTGGGGACTGGAGACTGGGGATTGGGGACTAGGAACTAGGAACTAGGAACTAGAGGGAAATAAACCAATGCCTCATGCCCAATAAGAAATGACAAATGACAAATGACAAATGACAAATTTACAAATTTTTCTAGATATTGCTACAGAAGCGGCCTTGGCTGCTGGTGCTATTTTGCAAGGTTACTTGGGTAAGTTAGAAGATGCAATTATTGAAAAAGGACGCCCTGGTGATTTAGTTACTGCTGCTGATAAAGCTTCAGAAGAGTTGATTTTAGAAATTTTGCGTTGCCACTTTCCCCAGCATTCGATCCTCGCTGAAGAATCAGGAAAATTAGGTAATCAACAGAATGAGTATCTCTGGGCAATAGATCCTCTCGATGGCACAACCAACTACGCTCATCAATACCCATTTTTCGCCGTTTCCATCGGGCTGTTAATTAATGGCGTTCCCCAAGTGGGTGTAATTTATGACCCATTTCACAACGAGCTATTCCGTGCTGCTGCTGGCTTCGGAGCAACGCGAAACCGTCAGCCTATCAAGGTTTCAGTAACATCTGAACTGAGTAAAAGCCTACTAGTAACAGGATTTGCCTACGATCGCCGCGAAACCTCTGATAACAACTACGCAGAATTTATTCATCTTACCCATCTTACCCAAGGAGTTAGACGTAGCGGTTCGGCATCGCTAGATTTGGCTTATGTTGCCTGTGGACGTGTCGATGGTTACTGGGAACGAGGACTTTCTCCTTGGGATATTGCCGCTGGGATAATTTTGGTACAAGAAGCTGGAGGCAAAATCACCGCCTACGATGGTACTGCTGTCAAAATTGAGTCTGGTAGAATTCTTGCCACAAATAGTTATATTCACGGCTCTCTTAGTAACGAACTTTTACGGGTTCCGCCACTGTCAGCTTGGGTGTAGCAGATGGGGGCTTTCTCTACGACTTTGGGTACACTAAAAGCAATCTAACTGCTCCCTTGGTGTAAAAACTCTATATGTCTTTCAAAATAGATCGTGGACTATTTAAATATGATTTCATAGATCATCACGCAGTGCTGTGCGTTCCAGTTGATGCTGATGTCAAAGAGATTCGCAAACGCTATCTCCAAGTCGCCCGCCGTTTGCACCCAGACAGTAGTCTTACTGAAACTGCTGCTCAAAAACATCTCGGTAATGAATTGTTATCAAAGTTGGTTAATCCAGCTTACGAAAAACTCTCTGGCGATCGCACTCGCACTGAATATATTCTAATTTTGTCGCAAATTGGCAAGCGTCTGGTACAGGAATCGACTTCGGTAACTCTAAACACCGACTTGGCTAGACAGTTAGTTGAGGCAGCTAATATCGATCATTTTTATAAAACTGCGATCGCAAAACTAGCCCAAACTCAATATGATTCTTTAGAACAAGCACTGCAAGTCATTGCCCAAGCTAGTGAATTGAATTTAGTGTATTTAATGCGGAGTGCGGGTAAAGCATCCGCCGCGCCGCCACCTGCTCAACCCAGAGTTCAATCAGGTACACCTCAACCAAACACACCAAAAAATACACCAGCAGCAGCACCAGCACCAGCGCCACCAAAAGAAGACTTGATTGTAGAGCAGTATATTCGTCGCGCTCAATCTTTGATTGACAAAAACCAATTTGCCCCAGCCAAAGTAGAATTGCAAGAGGCCCTAAAGCTAGAACCGAAAAATAGCCGCTGTCATAGCTTAATTGCAATGGTGTATTTGAAGCAAAATCAGCTAAAAATGGCCAAAATCCACTTTGACAACGCTCTAAAATTAGATCCCAGTGACGAAACGGCTCTGCAATGGAAACCTAAAATAGATAAGGCTTTAGGACAACAACCTAGCGATCAGAAGGTGACTTCATCCCCCAATAATGGAGATAAGCAACCAGATAAATCTGGTAGTGGTTTGTTCGGTGGTTTGTTTGGTGGGAAGAAAAAATAATGGTGTATCAACCAGCAGCGGGAGCCAGGGATTTATTGCCCTTGGATGTGGAGAAAAAACGCTGGATTGAAGATCGGTTACAGCAGGTGTTTCATCGTTGGGGATATCACAGGATTATCACCTCGACTTTAGAGCGGATGGATACCCTGATGGCGGGGGAAGCAATCCAGCGTCAGATGGTGATTCAACTACAACAAAATGGCGAAGATGATGAATTGGGGCTACGTCCAGAATTAACAGCATCTATTGCTCGTACTGTTGTGACTCGAATGGCTGGTGTGACTTATCCACAACGGTTGTATTACAACGCCAATGTGTTTCGCCGCACTTGGGAAAGTAGGCATAATCGCCAGCAAGAGTTTTATCAAGCTGGGGTGGAGTTGTTAGGTGCTGGCGGATTGTTGGCGAATGCGGAAGTCCTGCTGTTAGTAGCAGATTGTTTGGCAGCATTAAGTTTGCAGGGATGGCATTTAATTTTGGGTGAGGCGGGAATTACCCGATCGCTTCTGAGTGCTTTTCCTGCTAATTTACAGGATCGAGTTCGCAGTGCGATCGCTCATCTTGACCGCATCACCATAGATAATTTACCCCTAAGTGACAAACTGCGCGATCGCGCCCAAATCATCATGGATTTGCGCGGGCCAAGTGCAGACGTGTTGCAAAAAGTTAGTAGTTTGGATTTAGATGAAGAACAGCGAGAGGCAGTGAATAACCTCAAATCCCTAGTAGAATTACTAGAATCAGAGAAAAAATTTCCGTTAATCCTCGATCTCAGCCTGATCCAAACCATAGATTACTACACTGGTCTTGTATTTGAAGTTGTCAACGATACCGAATCCCAAGCCAGAGTTTTAGGGCGCGGTGGTCGCTATGACCAGCTTTTAGGGCTATATCATCCTCAAGGAGAAAACATTCCCGGAATTGGTTTTGGACTAAGTATCGAAGATTTATACCAAGTTTTGTTGTCTACTCAGCAATTACCACAAGAAACTCCAGCGACTGACTGGTTGGTAGCACCAGAGACAGCTAGTGCTAACGCTGCCGCCTTTGTCTATGCACAAAAACTCCGAGATTCTACTGATTTGGTGCGAGTAGAAATTGACTTAGGAGGAAGAGATGCAGAGGCGATTCGCCAATATGCAAGCGATCGCCGCATTGCCCAAATTGCCTGGATCAAAGCTGATGGTTCATCAAAAATAGAACCATTACTTTAATGAGCATGGGGCATGGGGCATTGGGCATGGGGAAAGGAAAGGGGTAAGGGGAAAAGGGGAAAGATGAAATTTATTCCTTTTCCCTTTAACCTTTTCCCCTGTCCCCCTGCTCCCCTGCTCTCCCCTCCCCTGCTAGTCTAGAAAGAGCCGATACAGAAGAGAGGGAATCGAGAACATGCCGCATACAATTGTTACAGAAGTCTGTGAAGGCGTTGCAGACTGCGTAGATGCTTGTCCAGTAGCTTGTATTCATGATGGCCCAGGCAAAAATGCCAAGGGAACTGATTGGTACTGGATTGACTTTGCCACTTGCATCGATTGTGGTATCTGTCTCCAAGTTTGCCCTGTAGATGGGGCAATTCTTCCAGAAGAACGACCAGAGTTGCAAAAAACTCCGTAATAGTCCATAGTCAACAGTCAATAGTCAATAGTTATGTTTGACTTGACTGTTGACCAATGACCAATGACAAATACTCGGCTTCGCTCAGTACAAGTGACCAATGACTAATGACTATTTATTAGAAGTTCAAAATGTTCGCGCTGGATACATCAAAGATGTAGATATCCTGCAAGGTGTGAATTTTCAGGTTGCACCAGGGGAATTGGTGACAGTGATTGGCCCCAACGGTGCAGGTAAATCTACTTTGGCAAAAGCAATTTTTGGGCTTTTGATCCCCCACACAGGCACAATTACTTTCAAAGGTGAAAATATCGTGGGGCTAAAGTCCAATGAAATTGTCCAACGAGGAATGTGCTACGTACCGCAAATCGCCAATGTTTTCCCTTCTCTGAGTGTTGAAGAGAACTTGGAGATGGGCGCTTTTGTGCTGAACACTCCCCTGAAACCAATTAAAGATAAAATATTTACTATGTTTCCGAGATTAAGCGATCGCCGTCGTCAACGTGCTGGTACTCTCTCTGGAGGAGAACGCCAGATGCTAGCGATGGGCAAAGCTTTGATGTTGTCACCTGGTTTGCTGATTTTAGATGAGCCATCTGCTGCTTTGTCGCCGATTTTGGTGACACAAGTGTTCGAGCAGATTAAACAAATTAATCAGGCAGGTACTGCGATCGTATTAGTTGAACAAAATGCCCGTAAAGCTTTAGAGATGGCTAATCGTGGATATGTATTAGAATCGGGACGTGATGCGATCTCCGGCCCTGGTGAAGAATTGTTGAATGACCCGAAAGTGGGTGAGCTATATCTGGGAGCAGGTAAGAGACATTAACCCTTTTTTATCACTCTTGCCCCATTCAACATAACACCAGCTTAATATCGGAGCTTCACCAGTCTATAGCGATGACTAGGTTGGGCTGCGCCGACGCTATCTATAACTAATACAAAAGCCATAACATTACCTGCCACTGCCGCGACCGTCGTTTTCGATGCTCAAAGAATTCTCCCTAATAATCCGTTTCTAATCACATCTACAGCTAGTCGAGAGGCAAAACAGGACATTCATTCAGGAAAAACTGACTAAAATCTAAATTACCCGGATTTACCAAAATCCCATTCGCAATGACGCTCTCTACGAGACGCTAAAAGCGTAGCTTGCTTCTCTGAAAGGTACGCAGACTCGCTCTAAGCCAAGCCATGCCGTTCGCGGAGCGTCTCGTAGAGAAGGCTTTACGCTGCGCTAACGCAATTCTGAATTACGTCATGGATGGGATGGGTATTTAGACCCCAACCATAAATTAAATGTATAGGTATCCAAAAATACATCGGATATCGGTGGAATTAAAGAATCTGGACGGGCTATTCGCCGTCATAGCAGTTTTTATATTGGATTATATGGATGGATATAAAAGATTCCTACGAATTAGTTGCCGAATGATTTATACTAAGTACTAAAAATCACCAGTACTACCAACAAGGACAAAGGGCTATGAGGCTTCTTTTATCTTGCATCCTAGCCCAAGTTGTAGCCCCGTAAGCTTGTACAGAGACGTAAAGGACAGAGAAAGAAACTTTCTAGATTCTCAGCGTCTCTGGGATTATTTTTATCTTGGGCGTCCCAATGTAGTGATATATAGAACAGCTTCATCAGCAGGAATGCCTAAAACTTCATTTACTTGGTCGTCAAAGAATCCACCGATACCACTGACGCCTACATTCAGGTGCATTGCTGCTAAATTCAGGCGTTGTCCCAAATGACCGGCATCCATGTGTAAGTAACGGTAAACGCGATCGCCATATTGTGCGATCGCAGCTTTCAAATCGGCTGTGTGAAATAATACCGCTGCTGCATCCCGTCCTAATTCTTGTCCCAAACAGAGAAAATGTAATTCTCGCCGAAAGTTTTTAAACCGGATTTGGCGTAATTCTTGGGCTTTGGGCGCGTAATAGTAACAACCCGCCTCCAGTCCTTTGACTCCGCAAACAGCAATGAATGTTTCAATTAAATTTAGATCGAAGTAGTCTGGAGAAATATCTAAGCTTTGGTCGATGTAATTTTGCGGTTGGTAAGTGAAATCGAGTAAACTTTTCAATTCATCGAAGCTTAAATCATCACCATTGTAAGCGCGGGTAGAGCGTCGCTTATACATCGTGGTTTCCAGTTCTGATAGTTTTTGTCCCCAGTTTATAGGTGCAGTAGTGGTGGGAATTTTTAAACAGAAAGGAAAATTGTATTTATCCTCTAAAGATTTTTCTTGTTTAATAGTTGGTAGATTAAGATTACCAGTTACACCTGATTGGATCTGGGTATGTTGATGGAAATATGTTAGTAGTTCGCCATCAGGGATTTGAGGATAACTGGTTTCAGTAGCGGAAGGTAAAGCAGTACATCCCAATGGTAAATTTTGATTAATATCTAATAAGTCTGCCAGAGGTAAGACAGCGATCGCACCTTCTTGTTGCGGATCGATATAAAGCAGATCGTTAACCGATTCATCAACAAAACCGCCGATTAAATGGGGGCGATAATCAGTAACCGCACCAGCTAACTCGATATTACCCAACAGATGTCCCGTATCCAGAAAAATCCGACGGTAAGCCCGATCCTCATAGCGCCACGCAGAACGATAGAATACCGCAGTCACAATAATTGCCAATTGAGTATTTTCTAAAGAAGGATGCCAGAAACAAGCTGCTTGCAGAGTTTGCCAAACATCACTTTCCCAATAATGCATGAGAGAATGAGTTCGACACTGGTAATTATATAGACCAGGCGGCAATAACGACGTACCACGAGAAACCACATACACCTCGGCAGGGTATAGTCCGCCTGCACTGGGAGCAGCGCGTAAATACACTGCACTACCCATAGAAGGCATTCTTGCTGTCAATCCATAACTACGAAACAATAGCCGTGAAAGTCTTTGCCACCACTGAGTATCTGGGTTATTAGCAAATGCCTCTGTTTTTTCTTGGATATAGGGTTTGAGATCAAAAGTAGAGCCAATTTTGTACTCTTTAAAGGGTACTGGCTGTTTAGTCCAGTCTAATCGCTGGTTTTTAGAGGCGAGAGTATCAGGGTTGTATTTAGTTCGTTCGTGATAATGCTGGGCAATTGATTGGTGTAATTCTGGCATAGTACTTTTAATATCCTTGGGGCATCCTTTTATTGATCTTGGCATTCATTAGCCTCATTATTTCGTGTCAATTGGTACAATCCTCAGAGTCATAAAGTGGTATTTGGTAACAATTGAATTGGAGATTGGAGATTGGGGATTGGGCATGGGGAAAGGGAAAGGGGTAAGGGGAAAAAGGGAAAGATTCAATTTATTCCTTTTCCCTTTAACCTTTAACCTTTTCCCCTGCCCCCCTGCCCCCCTGCCCCCCTGCCTCCTCTGCTCCCCTGCCCCTCTGCCTCCCTGCTCCCCATCTTCTTTCGCAGTACCATATAAACGCAAAACTATCTAAGCCTGGATGTGCAATGATGCCTGTACGTCAAACTTTATCAAAACCTGATATCCAACTTTCTTATTTAGAATGGAATCAAGGTCAAGAACCTTTACTGCTGTTACATGGCTTAGGCGATCATGCTTTGGTGTGGTCTAGTTTAGGAGATTATCTGGCGGCGGATTACCACATAGTTGCGCCAGATATGCGGGGACATGGCCAAAGTAGTAAACCAGAGATAGATTATAGCTTTGAGAGTGCGATCGCAGACCTGGAAGTGCTTATGGATAGTCTTGGATGGACTTTTGCCCATATTGTAAGTCACTCTTGGACAGGTAAATTAGCCGTCATCTGGGCAAGACAAAACCCAAAGCGTTTACGGAGTATAATTCTCGTCGATCCGATTTTTATCTGGAAAATGCCCAGTCTTTTCAGGGTAACTTTCCCGATGTTATATCGCTTCTTGCCTTTTCTTAAAAGCATGGGGCCCTTTGCCAGTCAACAAGAAGCCGAACAACAAGCACGGCAATTAAAGCAATATCAAGGATGGACTTCTTTACAAGAGCAAGTCTTCCAAGCAGGAATAGAACAAAAACCCGATGGAAGTTGGGGCAGCAAATTTACTATAGCCGCCCGCGACGGAATTTTTGAGGCAGTCATGCAAGTGCCTGGTTTTACAATTCCCCTTGACATCCCTGCCCTATTCATCCAACCAAAACAAGGATTAAACCGCCAAAATTGGCAAATTCAACCCTACAAAACCTATCTTCAAAACTTACGTATCTGCCAAGTTCCCGGCAATCATTGGCCGTTTTTGACACAACCAGAGGCATTTAACCAAACTGTGGCAGCTTTTTTGGCAGAACATAGATCAAAAATCTCATGATTATTAGACGGGATTAGTCATACAGCAACAGAAGAATTAATAGGAGCGATGTCTAGGGGGATTAGGCATTGGGAAAGGGAAAGGGGTAAGGGGAAAAGGGTAAGGGGAAAAGGGGAAAGATTGAATTTATTCCTTTTCCCTTTAACCTTTAACCTTTAACCTTTAACCTTTTCCCCTGCTCCCCTGCCTCCCCTGCCCCCTCATCTCCCCACTATCTTGTCATGAGCCTTTGTATCAATCCCGTTTGCCCTCAACCAAATCACCCGAATAATCAGCAAAACCGCTTTTGTCAAAGTTGTGGTTCCCATCTAGAATTGCTAGGGCGTTATCGGGTGACGTGCCTGTTGAGTGACAAAACAGGTTTTAGTAAAGTTTATGAGGCATACGAACAAGATACCCCCAAAATTCTCAAAATACTCAAAGAAGATTTATCAGGCGACGCCAAAGCAGTAGAACTATTTCAGCAAGAAATAAGGGTGTTGGGAAAATTCAAGCATCCTGGAATTCCCAAAGAAGATAGTTACTTCCAGTATCAAACCCGAAATGGTTTAGTGTTGCATTGCATTGCAATGGAAAAAATCGATGGCTACAACTTAGAACAGTGGTTACAGCAGCAAAATAGCCCCATATCTCAAGAACAAGCCATAGACTGGTTAAGACAGTTGATAGAAATTTTAGATGTAGTACATAGCAAACAGTACCTACATCGAGATATTAAGCCATCTAACATTATGATTAGATCCCCCCTTGAGCGGGGTTGGGGGAATCTAGTACTGATTGATTTTGGTACCGCCAATGAAATTAAGAAAACCCGCCAAGACCAACTAAGCAATGGCGACAAGATGACAGCACTTATGTCATCTGGCTACAGTGCCCCAGAACAAATGAATGGTCAAGCAGTACCGCAATCAGATTTCTTTGCTTTGGGACGCACTTTTGTCTTTTTGCTGACAGGATATCATCCTTTGGAGATGTATGATGTCCAGCAAAATTTGTTGCACTGGCAAAATCATGCGACCCACATTTCACCCTTACTATTGAATTTAATTGATTGGCTAACAGCATCAGATATAGAAAAACGTCCTGCCAGTACTCAAGAAATATTGCATTCTTTAGAAGAAATAGAAACTCAATTAACAGACACAACTCTGACAAATAGTAATATCTTAGAATCTTCTAATATTGAGCATTTAACTATAGGTATTAATAAAAACTCATCACCTCCAAAGAAGCAGCCAGAAAAAGTGCCGCTATTGACATTTTTTGCAGTTTTATTAGTAATATTAGGACTACTTAGTATAGTGACTTTAGCCATACGCAAATCAGATTTACCTGACACATCTTATTACAGACAATATCCAGAAAAAAAAGGTAATATCGATTACTTTCCTTATCAAGAAGGAAAGGATAGTCAGGGAAGGATAGCGGAATTTAATATAGCGGTTTTATCACTAAAATATAAATGGCTTTTAGGTAGCAACTTTCAACTTAAATCCAATGATGAAATTATTAGCATTGACCTTTTAAAGTTGAATTTAGAACAAGAAGGTATAGAGAATATCATGGAAGCTCCCAATGAAATTATCTCTGTCGGCACGGCTTCTTGTAAAAGTGATAGATTAATTCAAGAACGTGTGGCTTTAGAACGTTCTAAACAAATACAACTTTTGATTAAAAAATTATTTATTAATACACCAAGTGTCAAAATTTACCGCTTATTGAATTTGGGTCAATTTCAACGAAGTGATTGTCAGGCAAATCAAGATTTAACGACATATCAAACAAGTGTGATAATTATTGGTGTTAAAAGAGAATCATCAGGTGTCATTCTTGACGAGGCGCTACGGAATAGGTTAGAAAAGAAGCCTTTTGCTGATTTTAAATTAGAAGATTATTCTTTGGGATCTGCACAGAAGTTTAAGACTATACCGAGCAATTTTTAAAGTCTCTAGCAAAGTAAAATCAGTATATAGGCATATCTCTTATGGCAAGACCAGCAGATATCAGCATCAGATACTGTATTTGTCTTTGTTGACAGATTACTAGTAGCATCTTCCCAACTAACTAGGACGGTTATTCACACCGTAAATTTTTAGAATAATTTGTCAAAATAAATGATAACTGGAGGTTCAAAATATGAAATTTTCAATCCAATCACTTTACACCTGGTATCGCAGTGTACTCCGTAACCCCAAATACCGTTGGTGGGTAATTTTAGGAACGTTGGTTTATTTGGTTAGCCCATTTGATGTTCTCCCAGATTTTATACCCGTTGTGGGAGAGATTGATGATGTTTTCCTCTTGACTCTGCTAGTTGGTGAGGTGTCTGGGCTAGTGATTGAAGGTTGGAAAGCTCGTAAGGGTGAGGTGGGTACTGAAGTACCTAATAATACTGAGGGTTCTAGCTCTAACTCTAGTGGAAGCACCATTGATGTTGATGCTGTTTCTGTTAAGTAGTTTTAACAACAAAATAAAGTTGAATAAACCCCTGCTTTTGGCGTCTTAAGGTAGGGGATATTTTTTTAACGCAAAGGAACGCGAAGGGAAGCGCAGAGGAACGCAAAGAGGATGAAAGAGATTCAGAGGAGGAGTTAGAGGTTGTTGGCTACGCGTTTAATACCTTCTTTGAGGTGGAGGATGTTAAAGTTGAGGAGAAGACCTAGTTTGCAATTTGCGAGTTTGAGATAAGTTAAAAGTTGAACGGAATGAATTGGGTGGAAGGACTCTACAGATTTAATCTCTACAATTACTTGGTTTTCGACCATCAAATCTAATCGATAAACACATTCCAATTGCACATCTTGATAAACTAAGGGCAATGGAATTTGCTTACCAACATTCAATCCGGCTTTATTCAACTCATAATCCAAGCATTCCTCATAAGCCGACTACAATAAACCAGGCCCTAAAGCATTATGCACCCTCATTGCACACCCAATAATCACCCCACTCAACTCATTCTCTCTCATCCTCTGCGTTCCTCTGCGCTTTCCTTTGCGTTCCTCTGCATTTAAAAATCTTTCACAAATTCCGTTAAGAACCTGAATGCTTTCAAAATATAACTAGCGCAATCTCTAGGAGAAGTATTGTAAAACGATCGCCATGCACTCGCCTTATCCTCATCATAGCGATCGCTGCGTTGACTATGATTTTCCAGCCAAGCCAATCGCACCGCATGGCCAATTAACACATCCAATACGATATATCCTTCAATTTGCAGCTTGGGATTATTAGCCGCGATCGCTCCTAATTCGATTAATGCTTCAATATTAACTTGGCGGTATTCTGGAGCTTCAATTTTATTTAGTAAATGCTCAACTAATAGCGCAAAATTCCTTTCCCCGGCTGTCATTTCCGACAGCATTATCTCACTATCTAAACGATTGCGCCGCTCTAATTTATCGCCAATTACTAGACCCTTGCAATGTTGCATTAATAGCCAAACTTGTTTAAAAAATTCTTTTGGTACGCGTCCCGTCGCACCCTCGGCTTGGCGAAACCGCCGCCAACCACCCGGCGGAACTTCTATCCCTTCGGCGATTCCTGGTGACACTACCCAAGCAATATCACTTTCTTTTTGTTTGACGTGCAGCGATTCTTGCTGGCGCAACAGGTTACTCATACCAGTATATCCAGTTAATACCTGACGCAAGCGCATTTTTACTTCAAAGGGTGAAAGTTGCATTAAGCGGTCGTAAGCTTCATCTTGAGTGACATGCAATTCCCGCGCTAGTTCGCTGGTGATTAATAAGATCAGATAGCCAACTCTCAACGTTAGTAGTCCTTGGAATAGTTCGGGTTCTGAGCGAATTAAGATACCAACATAGATTAAAATCTCTTGAGTGAGGACGCGGTCGCGGATATCCTCACGACAAAAATGATTAATTTTATCCGCAATTTCATCATGGGACATGGGTACGCTAATCAAGGACGCTTCACTGTAAGCTTTACCCACAGCAATTTGCTTACCCCGCACCAAAATACTCGTGACTGCATCTGATAAGCTAATATCAACCATTTGGCGCAACCCCGCAGCCCGACGCACTACTGCCCAAATGCCTAAATCTCCGGCTTTGGTGTAAACTTCATCTAGTAAATCGCCTACGGTGACAGGATATCCTGGGCCGCCATACCCCGTATCAAATTTCATTCCCTGCAAGCGAGTTAATGTTTGCAATAACTCGATTTGCTCGTAAATATTCTCTGATGAACGCAAGTAAGAAAGCAATAACCCCAAGTTAGTTTCGTACTCCATTTGAAATTCTTGGGTATGTCCTAAGCGCCAGTTTTTATCAGGATGATATGCTAAATAATAGCAACGTGGGCTAGCATTTTTCACTGGCGATCGCGCGAATTCTGCATTTGGTAGAAAATCAATTCTTTGGATTCCGGCTGTTAACATTAGCTGATTTAGCCGCCCTAATTTTACCTGCACGCCGTTACAAACACCATCTTTGAGTTCTTGCATCAGTTCTAGTAATGCTTCAGAACCACTTTCTAACATCGTGTGCGTCAACATTAAAGTTAAGGTAGGACGACCTAAATCGCTCCAATATTTTTGAATGTAAGCTAGTTCGCTTCTAATTTGATCCAGTAAAAAATGGTAATCAAGGGTTAAATAAAACTGTTGAGAGTCTGAAAAGGAAGGCAAAAATACAATTGTTTCACCGCTAATCCGAAAGATTCTAGATGTTGTCAAACTCCGCAACCGTCGCACTGGCCGCCCAGTTAAACCAAGTTTATCGTTACGTCCAATTTGGGTATAAATAGCTGAAAATTCTTCAGCTTTTCTTACCTGAATCGGTTCTACTTGGGTAGGCGTTTGCGCTTCAATTCCGTGAACTTCTAGTTTCGTTTGTAAATCTTCATCTTCTGCTAACAAGGCAATTTGTACCAATGCTTCGCGCTGTTTGCCCACACACAAATGTCTTCCTAAAGGGTCGATATCACCAACCGCCAGTAATCCTTCACTTAACATTTCACCAAGAAAATATAAACTCTGCGCCCACACCAAGGGAATATTTTCATTGGGCAAACGTGGTTGCGTTTGAGGTGTTAATTTTTCTGCTTCTATGTTTTCTGCCAAAACATAATAAAGTTCTGGCAATAAACGCAAACCATTTTGTTCTATAAGTAATGATTCTAAAAGATTTTGGTATTTTTTAACTTGTTCTCGATCGCCGCGAAATAATCCATCTAAAACTAAATAAGTGAAAAATAACGGCCATTCGCATTCAATATGCTCAAATTGCTTGAGTTCCCACGGTTCGTAGTGTAAGCGCTGACTATCTTCTAAAACGGTTTGGTGTCCATCACGCAAGAAGCGTTTGCAACCGTATTTACCTGCAAGTTTATTGATAATATCGTTTAAGGTGCGATCGCGTAACTCCAAATCTTCCACTGCAAAGGCAGGATAACTAATAATACTTAACAGCGCTGCATCAATTTCTTTGGAACCAGATTCTCTCGGCAATAGGGATTCTAGTGTAATCCGGGCGCGGGCGATTTCATCTGGTAGCACATGAATCACCGATGCTTGACTCCCACGCACACCAAACAAATCCAGTCCGTTGATAGCTTCTAAAGCAGCTTTTGCTATGCCTACAGAACTGGCATTTAATTCAGCATTTCCCCGATTAATTTTATTACCGCGTTCCCAAATACCGTAATCTGGCGTGCGGTAAGCTCGTCCAATATAGTAAACCAAATTTTGGACGAAATTTACTTCATCAATTGTATAAATTATTGGCAATCCCGCAGCCGTCATTTGCGCCAACATCAGCAAAAATATAGATGTGGCATCAAGTTGCAAATGTCCCCATTCGTTATCTCCAACAACAATGTCACCAGTCGCGGTATTATATTTAGCGTGCAGTCCATCTAGTAGCGACTGAGTATGTTTAAATGTCTCGACTTTATGAGCCTGTCGCATCATCGCAAATAGTAATCCGCGCATCAGTTTAATGACACTGTGTTCTAGTTCATAGGTGCGTCCTTTGTCGTCATCAATCTTGCGGTATGCAAGTCCTAAACCCCAAACTGCCAAAATGCTGTAAACGTTGTCTCGCACCCAGGCATCTGTATAATCGCCGTGGGCTGTAATCGCTGTGCTTGCAGGTAGTAAACCCGTAATTGGATTTTGCCGAGTCAGGATGATTGTTTTGATTTGCTGGTAGTAATAGTCTAGGCGAGATAGCAATTTGGTAGATGTTTTCATGGCTTGGTTCAGAACAACTTGCAAAATTTCACACTGTGACTCTAAACCAAGCCAGAACAAGTTCTGTAATGGTTGATGGGACAACAGCTAAGGGTGATGTGAGTTTATTATTATCTCCTGTTAATACGCCTCTGGGTACTGAATTTTAGTGATTCCGAACTAAAATATGATACTTGCTCAAACTCTTCTTATAGTTTGTAATATTTTATACTTAATTTTGGATTTTCTTAAGGCATAACGAATTCTTTTTGTTGATAGTTTAAATTAGATAAACAAGTGCTAATTTCAGCGAGCGATCGCAGAACGTTTAGGATGTTATGAAGCGGAAAGAATTTATTACAATATCTTTTACAGCACTACTACTGAAAGCCTGCAATCTAAATCCAATAAACAAAGTTATGAATGATGAATTTTTCTCTTATGGGCTAGACAGCAAAGCTTCCTTACCTTGGATCGAGCTATCTGAAGATGAGAGAAAAAAATATTTATCGCCACTAAAACTCTTTAAAGTTTTGCGATCGCTAAAGCTCAAACACCTTACTGCGACTATGAAGTGAAACCAGCCAACCCATTTCTGATTGTTCGTCGTCCAGGTGACTATGCATGAAGTTGCTTGATGCAAAATACTACTTGTATAGATGTGGTAAGACTCCAGACTAACTCGAAATTTGGTAGATGTTTTAATGGTTGGGTTTAGAAATACTTGCAAAATTTCACACCTTAAAGGAGTGGGTTTCTTGCACTTGGGCTATGGAGAATGGGACATTGAGATGGGATTCTGTACCGTAAAGCATAGGGATACGTAAATCTTCTCTAGAAATATCGATCTCTGCGTGGGTGGAAAAATCCCTCCCAAGAAGTCCTTAGAAAGAGGAACTCTCAAGAGTTATTCAGTGCTGGGATGAGGTCAAAAAATCAAGAGTGCTTAACTTTGAAGGATGAGCTTATGGTAGTCTAAACTAAATCACTACTTTGAGGTTATGCTTATGCTGATATAAATTAAATCATTTTTGAACAAAAATATTTATTAAATAAATATAATTCTAATGTAAATCTGTTTTAAGATTAATGTGTTTGTGTTAAATATTGATTCAGCAAATAATTGCAGTCAAGAAAGGGAGGCTATCCTCAACCCAATCAAATTTGATAAAAAATAGGGGTTATGCACTTTACAAATAAATCATCTTGTGCATTACCATCTAGACATCGGTTCAGCCTTTTACAAAGCATATTTTATTAGTTGCGTAGGCGAGCATTGACCGCAGGCATCGCAAAAATCTACCTAGAAGCCTTGAAAACCATAGTTAGCTATCTTGGCTTATCTGGCAATGCTTAAGTCATAAAAAATTAATTAGTTTGTTTACATAATAAATATCCTAGTTTGCTTTATTACACTCTAAGATATTTACTAAATAGAGTTTTAGGAATAATTATTATTTTACTTACTAACATCAATAATTGAAGCCCCGATCTAGATATTAGCTTGAAAAAACTAACAATTGTTATTGCTGTTCTGAATAAATCAAGTAATTACTATTTTATCCAAAATAGCAGCAGATAGAATAAAGGGCGTAAATACATAAAGAATTTAAAAGCTTTTTACCTAATATATTGTTTATTTTTTGGAAAAAGAAATATTAATCTTAAATAAATAGGAGTAACACTATGAAAACAGTTGGGATGTATCGTCGAGCTTATCCGAGAGTATCAGAAACTTTTATCGGAGAACAAGCCCATAATTTACAAACATACAAACCGTTATTTCTGACTTGTAAACTCTTAGCAGAAATTCCTTTTGACAATATTGCTATTAGTAATAATGACCAATGGAAGATTAAGCAATTATTTCATATAATTTCTGCTTCACCAAATATGTTTGGCAAAGAAGCTGAACTAAAAAATCTAAAATTAATTCACGGACATTTTGGGCCAGATGGTATTTATGCAATGCGATTGGCAGAGAAATTAAATATTCCTTTCATCGTTACATTTTACGGTTTTGATATCACAGTTTCACGTCGATCTATGTGGCTGTCAGGTAATCCAGCATTCTATCAATTTCTTTTGCACGAAGAAGAATTAAAACAAAAAGCATCTAAATTTATCGCTTTTTCTAGTTTTTTGTATAAAAAGATGATTGAATATGGTTATCCTGAAGATAAAATTATTAAACTCAATAGTGGGATAGATTTAGAAAAATTTGCTCCAGCCAGTGAATTAAAAGGTGAAAGATATATTTTATGTGTAGGCAGACATACTGAAAAAAAAGGAATTGATACCTTATTAAAAGCCTTTGCCCGAATTGCCAATAAGCATCCAGATGTGTCAGTTATCCAAATTGGAAATGGCACACTGACTGAAAACTTTAAAAGTCTAGCAGATGAGCTTGGTATTAGTAATAGAGTCAATTTTATGGGAGCAAAACCTTATGAAGTGATTCAAAAAACTATGAGAAATGCAGAAATATTTTCTCTACCCAGTCAAACAGCAAAAAACGGTGATAGCGAAGGTTTACCGCTTTCAATATTGGAAGCCGCCGCTTCTGGTTTACCAATAGCTTCTACCTGGCATAGCGCTATCCCTGATGCTATTTTAGATGGAGAAACTGGCTTTTTAGTTGATGAAAAAGACGATCGCTCTCTCGCGGAAAAATTAGATATTCTTTTGTCCGATCGGGCTTTGGCTAAAAGTATGGGTAAAAAAGGACGAGAGTTTATTTGCGAAAATTTTGATATTCGCAAGCAAACTGCCAAGCTAGAAGCTATTTATGACTTAGTAATTAGTTAACGACACTCAAGTAAGAGTATCTCAATTTAGATCGCTGAACCTCAAGCATTTGTTAATGAGCAGAAGTTTTCTAATCCCTTATTTAGAGACAACTCCCTTTTTTTAGCCATCCGTATGGTTATTTATTCGCGATCGCTAGTTCTCACAGATTATATTAGTAGCAAAACTGACTATGATCGCAGAATAATTCCGCAAAAAAATCAAGGTAGCAAGCTAAAAATTTATATAAACCTTGTCTACCTTGAGAACTGTAGTTTTGTAGGTTGGGTGCAGCAATAGCGTAACCCGACATAAAATTTGGTGGTAATGTTGGGTTGCGTTTCACTCCACCCAACCTACAAAATATATTTTTTCAAAAACTCTAGGTTTCAACTTAGATGAGGTTTAAAGCTACTAAAGATATAAAATTTTCTCTGTATCTACCGGAGAGCGCTGTTACGGGTTAGGATGATGACTAGCAATGCTTTAATTTAGCTATCGATATTGATTTGTTGAAATTTTATGGACCATAGTCCACAAGATGGCAGTATCAACCTCCTCTGAGCTGTGGTGAGGAAGTCTCCCAGCGCGGGGGAGACTTAGGAGATATATATCATGCTCACAGAAGATATTCGTGATTTGTTGACTGATACTACCGATTTAAACCAGTTGAAATGGGATTTAAATCGGTTGCAACCTGTGGATGTGGGAGACTACATTACACAATTGCCCGAACAACAACGGGCGATCGCATTCCGTTTACTCAACAAAGCTCAGGCAATTGATGTATTTGAATATCTGCCGACAGAGGTGCAGGAAGAACTAATTAATTCTCTGCATGATGTCCAGGTAGTACAACTTGTAGAAGCGATGAGTCCCGACGAACGGGCAGAATTGTTTGATGAACTACCGGCTGGAGTAATCAAACGGTTATTACAACAACTCAGTCTAGAAGAAAGGCAAGCAACAGCAACGATTCTCGGCTATCCAGAAGGTACGGCTGGGCGGGTGATGACAACCGAATATGTCCGCTTGCGCCAAGGATTAACTGTAGGTGAAGCTCTGAGCAAAATTCGCCGTCAGGATGAAGACAAGGAGACGATTTATTACGCCTACGTCACAGATGATAACCGGACACTGGTGAGAGTAGTTTCACTGCGGCAATTGCTGTTTACTTTTCCCGATGTTTTCATTAAAGATATTGCTAGCGATCGCGTCATTAAAGTTAAAACCGAAACCCCTCAAGAAGAAGTAGCGCGAATTATGCAGCGCTACGACTTAATCGCGATCCCCGTGGTTGACCGAGAAGACCGATTGGTGGGCATCGTCACCATTGATGATGTCATGGATATTTTGGAAGAAGAAGCCACAGAAGATATCCAAAAACTAGCGGGTGTGAGTGGTGATGAAGCCGCTTTATCCTCTCCCTTACTCACCATTCGCAACCGCTTACCTTGGCTGTTGGGGATCATGGCTCTGTATATTGGTGCAGCCAGTGCGATCGCTCCTTTTCAATCTGTAATTGCCGCAGTGCCAGTTCTTGCAGTGATCATGCCAATATTTTCTAACACTGGTGGTACTGTCGGTATTCAATCATTAACGGTAACAATTCGTGGCTTAGGAGTGGGAGAAGTAACAGCCAAAGATACCTTGAAAATTCTTCGCAAGGAACTTCTAGCTGGTTTAGGTACAGCCTTAGCTTTAGCCACAACGATGTTCCTGCTTTCTTTAATTTGGGCGCGACCCCAAGAACGATGGGTGGCTTTAATTGCTGGAATGGTAATGGCAACTAATACAATTGTGGCTGTTACACTCGGTACTTTACTGCCAATGGGTTTGACACGGCTGAAGCTTGACCCTGCTTTGGTCAGTGGCCCGTTAGTGACTACAATGCTAGATACAATTGGGTTTTTAACATTCCTCAGCCTAATTTCTCTAGCTTTAAACGTTTTCCATTTACCAACTTGAAGGGATTGGGCATTGGGGACTGGGGATTGGGCATGGAGAAGAGACAAGGTAGACAAGGAAGAGGGGGGAGACTTGTCGGGTTTTGGGGAAAAGGTTAAAGGGTAAAGGTTAAAGGTTTTTTCTTTCCCCTTGTCCCCTTGTCCTCCTTGTCCCCCCTGTCCTCTTGTCTCCATCATCTCCCTCAGTCCCCAGTCCCCAGTCCCCAGCCCCCAGTCCCCAAATCCTATGCCTACTACTACCTGGAATCGTCATCACATTCTTTCCCTGGCTGACTTTACTACTACCGAATACGATACAGTTTTGCAAACTGCTGCCAGTTTTCAAGAAGTGCTATCACGGCGGACAAAGAAAGTGCCAACTTTGCAGGGACAAGTGGTGGCGAATTTATTTTTTGAATCGTCTACCCGAACTCGCAGCAGTTTTGAACTAGCAGCCAAACGTTTAAGTGCGGATACGCTGAACTTTGCCGCCGCCACATCTTCTATGACTAAGGGAGAAACAATTCTCGACACAGCGAAAACCTATTTGGCGATGGGAACTGATATTATGGTAGTCCGCCATCGAGAGGCAGGAGTACCAAATGCGATCGCGGCTGAAATGGATCGCCTCGGTGTCCGAGTTAGCGTCCTCAATGCTGGTGATGGTCAACATGAACATCCTTCTCAAGGACTGCTAGATTTATTTACCATAACTACTCTAATTGACCCAGATCATCCGCGACTGGAACTTTTAAAGGGGAAAAAGATTGCCATTGTTGGGGATATTCTCCATTCTCGTGTGGCGCGATCGAATATTTGGAGTTTAATTGCTAGTGGTGCTGAAGTGCATCTGGCAGCACCGCCAACCCTCTTACCTAAATTCTTTGCCGAGTTTATCTCGGAGGAAGTAGAAGACAGAAATTATTCCCCCAATCCCCAACTATTTCTACATTGGCAGCTAGAACCAGCTTTGCAGAATGCAGATTTTGTCATGACTTTACGTCTGCAAAAGGAACGAATGACGGCTCATTTGCTGCCAAGTTTGCGAGAATATCACCAACTGTTTGGCATTACATGCACAAAACTGCAACTTTGTAAACCAAACGTCAAAGTTTTGCATCCAGGTCCAGTCAACCGTGGTGTTGAAATTAGTTCTGAATTGATGGATGACCCAGAATTTAGTCTCATTCAATCACAAGTTACCAGCGGTGTCGCTGTTCGGATGGCACTGTTGTATTTATTGGGCAGTGGTAAGTCTTAATAACAGGATAAACTCAAGTTTTTTTGGTTATCATTCTTAGATTGGCTTAATTTCTATACTTGGGCATATTGACAAAATTGGCTCATTTTTAACTTGTTACCAATGCTATATGCCTAAAGTTATGACTTAAAATCCTTGAATTTTAATCCTATCGGACTAACTCACAGAAAAATACATAATCTTATAGAAATTATGTATTCCTCCGATCGCATGAGGACAAAATTCTCTAATCTTGGCACACTGGTATCGTAGAAGATCGGGATTCAACGACTTCTAGAAGTGTCCGAGGTAAATTATGAAACGAATTTTTTTGACGGCAGCAGCCTTACTCAGCACGCTATCTTTAGCTGCTCCCATTCCCGTCAAAGCAGAAAATTCCGCCCCTGTTCGCCGCTTGTTAGAAACTAGAGAATGTTCTGGATGCAATCTAGTAGGAGCTAACCTTAAAGGCGCTCATCTAATCGGTGTTGACTTGAGAAATGCAAATTTAAAAGGAGCTAATCTCGAAGGTGCTAACTTAGAAGGTGCAGATTTAACCGGTGCTAATTTAAAGTCTGCCAATCTCACAGAAGCATTCGTCAGCGATACCATCTTAAATAATGCCAATCTTACCAACGTGAATTTGAGTAATTCCCGTTTATATAATAGTGACGTAGATGGTGCTGTTTTAGCTGGTATTGATTTAAGCGGCGCTGATGTATTTAATACTGCCATTAGCATTGGTGGTGAGTACTAATGGTGAGTCATGCTTTCCAAGTTAAGAGTTAAGAGTTAAACTCTTAACTCTGGACTATTTAAGCTTTATTCGCCAGTAATCGATAGTTCATTAACCCAAATTTTCGGGCAAACTCCACCTGGGGTTAACTCTGGCTCTTTTTCTACATAAATAATTGACTTCAAGAGTTCCAAGAAATCGCCAGCAACAGTTGCTGACTCAATACTCGTCCTCACACCCTGATTAATTAGCCAACCATCAAACGGCAAAGAAAAAGAACCTTGCAAGGATTTAACTCCAGCATGGAGAGCTTGTAAATCATCAATAAAAATCACATTTTCAGCAGTTTCTAAGCTCAACTCTTGCTCTGGAGTTGCTGTTGAAAACACGTGATAAAAATTGGGACTAACGCTGACTTTTGCACCAATACTAGCATTACCCGTTGGTTGGGCATTTAACCTTTTAGCGGTGCCAGCACTATGAAGAAATCCTGTTAAAACGCCATTTTCAATCAGCGAAATTTGACGAGTGGGTGTTCCTTCGCCATCGAAACTTTCTGCACCAACGTTAGCCGGGTGCAGTGCATCATCATAAACTGAAAGTAGAGGAGAAGCAATTTCCTTACCTAAATCATCAGGAGTAGATAGACTTTGATTGTCTAAAATACTTTGGGCATTGAACAAGTTAGAAAAAGCGCCCAACAAACTTAAGAAAGCTTCCGCAGAAAAAACAACTCGATATTTACCAGTTTTGATTTTTTCATAATTCAAGTGACTGATAGTTTTATCGGCAGTTTCTTTGATGCAACCATTAATATCTAGTTTATCTAAACTTTGGTTGATTCTAAAAGCGCCTGCACTGCGAGGTTTTTTGCCATCTTCCTCAGTTTTGCTATAAAGATAAACTGATGCCAAAGAGTGAGATTCAGTTCTTACTGCACCGTCGCTATTGAGATAAAATCTGTCAATATCTCTTTGAGACAAACCATTATAAGGTACACCTTTAATTGCTGGGTGAGCTGCTAGTAATTCTTTTTCAGCTACCAACAATTTTTCTATAAGTTCAGCAACAGGTGCTTGAGGTGCTTTATGCAGGGGTTTATTTGGAATCGGAACAGTAGCCTCTGGACTAAAATCAGGAACATTCTCTTTAACACCAAAGAAACTGGCTTCGTAGGCAGTTTTCAAAGCTAATTCCAGTCCCTTGGGGTCTACATCTGTGGTGCTGGTCACACCCATTGTATTATCTTCATTCCAAACACGAACAGTAACACCAGAGCGGTTTGAAGCTTTGACCTGTTTTGGCTCACCTTGGTCTACTTGCACGCTAGTGTCATCTACTGTTGAGCCATAAATGTCAAATTTTTTAATGCCAAGTTTATCAGCATTATCCTTAGCAGAATTTGCAATCTCATTGATATTCGGCATAGTCAATTTTGGATTTTGGATTTTAGATTTTGGATTGGAAGCGATTCTATTTTGAATAATTAGATTTTGGATGTTATTGCTTGTACTTCTCTCATAGAGTTTTGAATGAAGGAGTACTCAAGCAATTTTGGATTTGAGATTTTAGATTTAACTAACGGAACAATCAGGTAACTTGAGCATTTTGGATTTTGAATTACAATATTCAAAATCCAAAATCTAAATCTAAAATTCTTATCTTCCACCAACGGTAATAGAATCAACCTTGATGTGGGGTTGTCCGACTGTGGTGTAAATACTGCCACTGACTGAGCCACAAAAGCCTGGTGCAATTTCCAAATCTTGAGAACACATGGAAATTTTATTCATAATTTCCTTGGCTTCACCGATGAGAATTGCTCCTTTGAGTGGTTTGGTGATTTTGCCATTTTCAATTAAATAAGCTTCATCAACACTAAAGTTAAATTGACCTGTAGCACCAACGCTACCACCACCCATCTTTTTACAGTAAATACCTTTATCAACGGAGGCAAATAATTCATCATTGCTATATTCGCCAGAATCAATATAAGTATTACGCATCCGGCTAGCAGCGGCATAGGTATAGTTTTGGCGGCGTCCACTTCCAGTTCTGGGGTGTCCGGTGCGCGAGGAACCTGTTCTATCTGCTAAGAAGTTTTTCAGAACGCCTTTTTCAATTAAGAGGGTTCTTTGAGCCGGCATACCTTCGTCATCCATGTCAATTGTTCCGAAAGCATTTTCAGAACGCCCTTCATCCCAGGCTGTCAAACTTTCGTGGGCAATTTTTTCGCCTTTTTTGTCAGCAAAGGGAGTGGTATTGCGTTCTATTTGAGTGGTTTCTAGTAGGTGTCCGCAAGCTTCGTGGAAGATTACGCCGCCAAAGTGATTGGCCATAATGATGGGATAAGTACCCGACTCCACGTAATCTGCGTAGAGCATTTTTCCAGCCGATTCTGCTATTTTCTCGGCGGCTTGTTGAGAATCCCAAGTTCTCAAGAAGTTGGCATCACTAGTATTACCCGCGCGATCGCCAATTGAGGTACGATTAGCACCATCAGCACACAACAAGTTAAATCCTACTGATTGCGTGAGGCGAATATCACGGGCAAAAGTCCCGTCACTGGCAGCGATTAAAACTTCTTGCCAATCCCGGAAATAGCTAGCACGGCGCGATTGGATGTGGCTGGCTTTTTGCTTTAGGTGGGCTGTACCATCTAAAAGGATTTCTCCCATTTCTCGGATGGAGCTACACATTGGTAGCCATGCATCTTTACCTCTTTTAGTAGCGTAATCTCTAAGTAATTCTAGGTTAATTTCTGGGATGAAAGCTTTAGCAGTGGGTAGTTGTAATCCCAAGATAGAAAGACCTTTTTCTAAGGCTGCTTTCAAACCTGAAAACGAAAGGTCATTGGTGCTAACGTAGCAGTCAGCTTTACCGCGAAATACTCTGACTCCCGCGCCTGTAGACAGACTGGGTGAAATACTCGTGATAGCGTCATCTTCTGCAAGAGAACTAATATAGTTGCGACGCTCTAAAAATAATTCAATAAAGTCAGCACCAGCGGCGCGTCCTAGTCCCAGAAGGGTAGCCAGGGGGGCTTCCCAGGTTTCATCGAAACGCTCTGGTGTGGAGGAATATTGGAGAGTGGGAAGTTGATTCGAGAGAAGTAGCGTACTTGTAAGCATGAGTAGCCTCGTCTGCTGGCGTAGTTCAGAGATTTGACTGAAAAATCCTGGTGTGTTCAGTCTAACAAATGAGCAAAAGCCACAGTTGCTAGAAAAACGTGTGGATTTCCCTCCCCTTTAACAACGTCTTGGCAAATCCGCTCACAGATTAAAAATTTGGAGCTATTTGACGAAAAATTCAGAAGTCAAAATACAAAAGCGGAGCTTTGCTTGCTCCGCTTTTGTATCAGTGTAGAATAAAATACAATTCTATTTATATATTTACTGACACTCTTCTCGACTAAAGAATCCAGACTTTTCTTCTCAGGTTTATTTACGGTTTGCCATTCTTAGTGGAATTCTAACTGTTTCTTGCTGTTTGAAAGTCTGACTTAAATTAGAAGTTGGCTGTGTTGATGCTAGATTCTTAAACAAGAGTTTTAGTGTTCGAGTAATAGTTTTAAGAATTTTCATTTTGCTAGCAGTCGGTTTTTCATCGTATCTCAAAACCATTGGAATTTCTACGATTTTTGGTTTGAGAACTTTGGCTTTCAGCAGTAAATCTATCATGCAAGCAAATCCACTTTCAGTGAATAGATTGTCGCCATAATACATATCCAGTTTACTGAGGAAAGTACGGTTATATAGTCTGTAACCACAAGTATAGTCTTTTACGCCTGGTACACGAGCGGCAATTCTAAAAAGCCAGCTGGCTCCGTAACTCATTAGCTCTCTAAATTTTGATAAGCCTATAACTTTAGAACCTTTTCGATATCTAGACGCGATCGCAATATCATAGCTCCCAGCTATCATAGTGTCATACATTTTTATTAATAGCTCTGGTGGTTGAGTATTATCGCAATCCATCGCGGCTAAGAAATCACCTTCTTTAGAAATTTCCAAGAAAGTCGTAAAACCTGTTTTAATTGCTTGACCTAAACCAGCATTTTTGGGATGTTGGACTAATTTTAGTAATATACCTAGTGATTGAGATTCATCTATTGCAGTCTGAGCAGTTCTATCGCTACTGCCATCATCTACAAGAATCAGTTCTATCTCTATATTAAAGATTTGCTGCAATGTTTGAAACTTTTTGAACAAGGGGCGAATAGATTCTTCCTCATTATATGCGGGTAAAAGAACAAAAAGACTCATAAAAACCTCGTGTGATTTTTCAATGAAAATGTGATTACTCAAATTTCAAGAATTCAGTAATGGTGATTTTTTGAGAAATTCATCGACTTGTCGAACTACTGCGTTGTTATTGACGCTATCATTGACCAGCTGTGAGGTATTGACAACGAAAAAATCATCGTTTTCAGTACTCACTTTGGGAACAAAGCTGGAATAATTTAAAACTTGTAGTGGCTGTACTTTAATCGCTCGATTAATATGTGCCGCTACAATGTCATCGGCTTTGAGTTCGGGGAACATTAAACGTATACCTTGGAAAAATATTGGACGTAATTCGTCATCTGGTTGTTTTAACAACAAGTCAGTGGAAAGGATATATTTTGGTAGGAATGTCATGTGATACCCTGCTGTCTCTTGTAAAGAAACTAAATTACTCATACCGATAACTCCGGTAAAAGGAATATTTTTATCGGCAATATTCACTACGTAATAAGGAATTAGAGGCTTACGAGTAATCAGTACCATGCAGATTACACCCAGGTATTCTACTGTTTCAGTAGTGTCTGCAACTTTCACCAGTTCCCTCGCAGCAACCTGTTGCAAGATATTAACTGGTCCAGTAAAGATGACTTTATCAAAATGCTCTTTTTTAGCCTGATATTCTACCCACATTCCACCTCCTGGATGAGGTGCGATATATTCAACCGCAACACCTTTGTGGATATGACCTCCAGACGCATAAATTAATTTTTCTATATGGTCAAAAACAGTTTTATAACCGCCTGAGACATAACCTAGTTGTTCTTTATTTAATGAAGAATCGCGGGCTGAAAATAATCGTTTGATGTAAGCCCAGATAAAAACTGCTGATATTCGCTTATAGTTTTCTCCTAATTTTGATAAAAGCAAAGGTTTCCAGAGCTTTTCGTATGTGTTTTTACCACCAAGTTTTAATAGCCAATCTTCAACTAAAATCTTCTCTAAGCGCCGCCAGTTATTAAGGCGCGAACCATATAGAAGAGTAAAAGCTAATCTAATTTTATCTAGAAGTCCAAATAGAGGAAAACGCAGAAATTCTATAGTGTTACTAATAGAATAAAACTTTCTATTGTCATAAAAGCCTGTTAAACTTCTATGCCAGCGCAGTTTATCTCCAAGACCAATATCTCTGATAAAATTTATTAAGTGAGTATCAGAAGGTAAGATGACGTGATAAAAGCGATCCCAGATAAATAATCCGTAATCATGATAAGTAGTAAGTCCACCAAGCTGCTTATTACTATCAAAAACAGTGACTTTATGTCCTTGATGTGAAAGACGTTGAGCTAATACTAGCCCAGTGATGCCTCCGCCAACGATACCTATATTCATAAATTAAATTTAGATTTTGTGAAAATATTTTAGAGGATGATGTTCAAAAACTGTTAATATTAATAATTTGAATCATAAAAGATTAATGTACAACTAGAATTACGCCAGTTATAATAACGGAAATCCCTAACCATTGGCTAAAAACAACTTCTTCTTTTAAAAGATAGTGAGAAGCAATGGGTACAAATGCATACATTAATCCTAAAACTGGAAAGGCTTGACTTAAAGGAATTGTCCGCAATACATAAAGCCACAATATAGTCATAAATGTATAGCAGATAAACCAAATCAAAAAATAACGAGATAATAAGAGATTTTTGATAGAGCCGCTTTCTCCTTTATTAGAGTTAGAGATGTAAAGTCCATACTTGAGTGAGAGTTGAGCAGTTGTTCCAAACAAAACAACAAGCATTAAATTTAGCCAAGTAAAAATACTCATTTTTAATTTTTCAAGTAATTAATTATCTAAACTTGAGCTTTTTTATGGGGTTAACTACTAAAAGAACACCCAAGAATATAGTGATGACTCCTACTATTCGAGTTACCGTAATCACCTCATTAAAAAAGTAATATGAGCCGAAAAGTATTCCCACATAATTTAAACTCGTCAGTGGATAAGCAATACTTAATTTTACAGAGCGCAGAGCCAATATCCAATTTACTATTCCTAAACAGTAAACAGTAATAGCTAATGATAATTTTTGCAGAAAATCCCAAGTAAATACTCCCTCATTTGTATAAATCATGGCATGTTTCATTAGCAGTTGTCCACAGATACTAAGTAAAATACTTACAAATAAAATAATATAAGGGATTATTTTAAAGTTTGAACTTTGCGATATGGATTTCATAGTACTTTCCCTTAATAAATATAGTAGGTATGAACCGGATAGTAAAAAACCAGTCGTTCTAAACGTTTCATATCTCGGCAACACTTCTCTACAATTCGATCTCCACTTCAGTAAATAGACAAAAAATTAAGAAGGCTATGTTGAAGTGACTGATATCAAAACGATCTTTGAAGCTCATACCCTAGAGTTAAACACTAAATCCTATGTAGTATTCCAGGATAGTTGCTCTATGATGGCAGCGTTCGATATGATTGGTAGTAAAGCACGCTTAATTGTTTGACTGGATTATACTCCCAACCAAACCAGTTTATTGCTTGACAATTGGCACAATCAATTTAGAGTTTGCTTAACTGTAAATTACAGATATTTTTTGTGTTATCCAGGTTTGCTCCGACACTATTTTTAGCGCGATCTCGATAATCTAATACTGGATGCAGACATAGAGAAATTTGAGAAATTTGTCACAAATTCTCTATACATACACAAAGTTTGCAGTGTGCGTAGGTGTAGCCAGTCGTAGACATCGCTGATGTTGAACTTTGATTCCACCCACATATTCAACAGATGCACCTAAATCAAAATGGATTACCATAATTTTTGATTAATCCATTCATTAACTTTCTATCAGTTGTATCCTGCTGTAGAAATCTTTTGAAGATACTATTGATATTCTCAAGCTATAAAACCTAGCTGGATTGAGAAATATTCTCTATTTGCTCCAAAAAAGTGGATTAATGTACTGACATATCATAAAACTTCTCCCGGCTCACAGACATATCTGTAATCTCGGCTGGCAATTAAGCCGATTTATAAAAGTAATGGTTTTTACTCAAATCGAGTATGTATACGTGCTCTTTTTGGGCATGGGAACACAAGAAGTAATACAAGTCTGACTGGCTGCGTAAATCAATAGAGAGATAAATCAATCTACACTACAGTAATACGCTTTACAGATTTATGGGGAATTTTACTGGATGTCCAAACGGAGCTTTTTTACAAAACAACTAATGCAAAGTAGAGTTCGCCAATCAACTTTAAATTGAGAAAATTGAGATTGTTTGCATTGAATTTGAGATATTTCTACATCATCTAGTATTATTTTTGCTTGACTTTTCTGGGTAATTTTTTAAATAGGTTCTTTCCTCCAAATTTATTGTTACATGTAATTACTTACTAGAATACCATGAGAAAGGTATGTTGCAAATTTATCGTGATACTTTATCAAAAATTTATTTACTGACAAATACAATTAAACAAAAACTTCATAAAATAAAAATCTTCCTCTCTTATTAATTTTTGCCTGGGAAATTTGTACATTTATGAAGTAATTTATGGTACTAAACTTGTATAAGTAAAGAGTTACTATTAGATTCGATAATGCAAAGCTAAGAGTTGACCCAAGGAAAATTGAAACTTAAATAATACTACTTACGTTGACAGTGTTACACAAGTTACACTAAATTATAAACTAAATTTTAAGATGATAATCGAGAGTTGGAATTATTTTTTATCTATTCACAAAATATTCATCTAAATTTACATATTTCAGATAAAGTTAGTAGTCTGCCAATTTTCCTTCGCTGGGTAGAGGTTTTTTTATTATTTAGACTGATTATCTTCATCAAAGTCTGTTGGTAATAATTATTACCAATCCAAACTGAATGTGCCAAGATATTAATGCTTGAGATAAAATCAAGCTAATCGCTGCAAAGTAGGCAATTTCATTGGCACTCTTTTTGAACAACCAGGTAGTAGCTCAAACAGTACATAATGGTATAAAGAAAAACAACGTTAAGTTCTCTTGGTTGAATAGAGGTTTCTCTAGGTTGTTTTCCTATTGTTTGGACTCATTGTTTTGCAAAAGTCTGTTGGTAATGACGAAGACAATGATTAAGAATCCAAACTGAATCTGCCAAGGTGCTAATATTAAACTTAAGATCAAGCTAATCGCTGCGAATACACCTGCAAGATATGCTATTTCATCAGTACTCTTTTTGAACAAGTAGCCTGTAGCTAAAGCAGTACATAGTGGTATCAAGAAAAACAAAAGCATTTTACTAACCTCTGAACTAAAGGTTATAGTGTTTTTAGAACAAATTTTTTGGAAGTGTGGTTAATCTTACATCCAATAAGGTTTTGGCTACAACAGTCGAGCGAAATAAATATGATAGAAAATCAAGATTATGCAAGGCTGTATTTTATGCCAATTGGAATAATTATTGCAATAGATGAAGCGCCTAAAGCTTGACAACTATTTTTTCTGTGTTCGAGTGTGTGCGTAGCAAGATTTAAAATTTGGTACGAGATGCTACGTGAGATTGGATAGTGTTTAGTAACAGACAATTTCTGTGGGTGATGCTACTTTTGTCCTTCTCCTGACTCAACCAAGCTAAATTGAAAGGGTTATAAAACTTGCGTAGCTGGGTTTTGTCTATTTGGCCAATTACACTCTTGCGAACAATCATCTGGTAAATTAGCTTAAAACTTTGGACTTGCGCCAGGATAAGGATCTAGCATATTACCTTTAGAAGTAGCATTTTCATTTTAGACACCTAATGCTGAACATTCCTCAAATACTGGCAACTGAAATCAACCTCAAATCCCATCAGGTGCAAAACGCGCTGGAACTTTTGGCGGAGGGTGCAACAATTCCCTTTATTGCACGTTACCGCAAAGAACGCACCGATGAGATGAATGAAGTGCAACTACGCGAACTGGCCGATCGCTATACTTATTTGACAGAACTGGAAGAACGAAAATCGGTTATTTTAAGTGCGATCGCTCAACAAGGTAAACTTACAGATGAACTCAAAGCCAAAATCTCATCCTGCTTACAAAAAACCGAACTTGAGGATTTATATCTACCCTATCGCCCAAAGCGCCGCACCCGCGCCACTATCGCCAGAGAAAAAGGACTCGAACCACTAGCAGAGTTCATCAAGTCGCTAAATACCAAAAATGCTGCAATTGCATCCTTGGAGTCAGAAGCGGCTAAGTATATTTCGGAAGCGCAGGTAGTAAAAACAGCAGAAGAAGCACTCAAAGGTGCTGCTGACATTTTAGCGGAAGAAGTAGCTGAAAAAGCTGAGTTACGCGCATATATCCGCGACTATCTTTTAGAAGAAGGGGTATTTGTCTCCCGCATCAAAGATGATTATCCTGAAGGTACAACCAAATTTGAGATGTACCGTAACTATCAAATTAAGGTAAAAAATATTGCACCACACAATATGCTGGCGTTGTGTCGGGGTGAAACTGAAAAAATATTAAGCTTTGAAATTGCTTTCGATGAAGATGCGGTACTTTACTATCTTGAGTCGAAAGAGATCAAAACCAAAGTCCGGACAATTCGAGATTTTTATCAGGCGATGCTGAAGGATGCATTCAATCGTTTGATGAAAGTCTCTCTTATGGGAGAGGTTATTGCTGAGAAAAAAGTTTACGCAGACATAGAATCAATTAAGACATTTGAAACTAATCTGCGGGAGTTGCTGCTATCTGCACCAGCAGGGATGAAACCAACCCTGGCGATAGACCCTGGTTTTAGAACTGGGTGTAAAGTTGCTGTCCTCGACCAAACGGGAAAATTTTTGGAATATCAAGCGGTTTTTCCTCACCAAGCGGCTGAACAACGACTCAAAGCTGCACAAATTGTCAAAAATTTAATTGAAAAATACAAGATTGAGTTAATCGCCATTGGTAACGGTACAGCGTCCCGCGAGACAGAGGAGTTTGTCACGCAAGTACTACAAAATATAGAACGCAAACCAGTTAAGGTGATGGTGAATGAATCTGGCGCATCTATATATTCTGCAAGTACTGTAGCGCTAGAAGAGTTTCCCGATTTAGATGTTACCGTGCGCGGTGCAATTAGTATTGGCCGCCGTTTGCAAGACCCCTTAGCAGAACTAGTGAAAATCGATCCCAAATCGATTGGTGTGGGACAATATCAGCACGATGTCGATCAGAAATTGTTGAAAAAGAAATTGGATGACACTGTAGAAAGCTGCGTTAACTACGTCGGCGTAGACTTAAACACCGCATCCAAAGAACTTTTAACTTCCGTCTCTGGGATTACGGCAACAGTAGCCAATAATATTGTCGCTCATCGCAACCAGCATGGAGCCTTTAAAAATCGCCGACAACTGTTGAAAGTTCCGAAGTTGGGGCCAAAAGCTTTTGAACAAGCAGCGGGTTTTCTGCGGATTCGCGGCGGTGATAACCCTTTGGATAATACAGCAGTGCATCCAGAGAGTTATTCTGTAGTAGAAGCGATCGCATCCGATCTAAATGTGCCATTAAATCAGGTAACACAAATTGCCGAAAAACTCAAAAAGGCCAACCTGAAGAAATATGTTACCAATAGCGTTGGCGAACCCACACTGCTCGACATCCTCAGCGAACTAGAAAAACCAGGTAGAGATCCTCGGGCTGAGTTTAAGTATGCCACCTTCAGAGAAGGGATTAACGAAATCAAGCACTTAAAGGTGGGAATGGAACTAGAGGGAATCGTGACGAACGTCGCCAACTTCGGTGCTTTTGTCGATATCGGCGTACATCAAGATGGCTTGGTGCATATATCCCAACTTGCTGATAGATTTGTAGACGATCCCAACAAAATTGTCAAAGTTGGACAAGTAGTGAAAGTGCAGGTATTAGAAATCAACGAGAAACTCAAGCGGATTAGTTTGTCGATGAAAGCAGTTAAACAATAATTAGAAACAGCAGATGGCAATTTATCAAGTTCGATTTATCAATCCTACACTTGGATTAGATCGCACCATTCCAGTACCAGACGATCAATATATTCTAGATATGGCGGAAGAAGCTGGTATCCGCTTACCATCTGGGTGTAAACAAGGCGAATGTTCTGCGTGTATTGCTAAACTTATTAGTGGTGAAATCGATCAAAGCGAGCAAAAATTTCTGCGTCCAAATGAAATACAGGCTGGTTATGTTGTTACTTGTGTAACTTATCCTTTGTCTGATTGCACTTTAGAAACCCATCAAGAACAAGTCTTATATAAATCAGCCCTTTACTATAAGCCTGAGTCGGGAAAACCTGAGTGATTTTTGCCTTGTAACATTAAATTAATCTTAAATTTCTAGGGTGTGTTAAGTTTGTTTAACGCACCCTTTAAAACATTGCAATATGTTAGACATCTTCAGAAATTAATATGTGTTATCTACAATCCTTATAGAGAGGTAGTACTGCTATGTCTTTACTCCTATGTCTAATGTATAGGCGTACAGATGCGCCCAGAAAATATATTTAGAACCGCTATATTTTTCTCAACGATAGGCCTAATGGTAGAAAGAAATTCTATCTTGCAAGGGAGGTGAAACCCTAGCAAATAGTTAAAGATGATATAAGAAGTCGCAAAAAAAATCTCTAGTTATTAGGTAAAAACAATGTTGACTCCATTTTTAACCGCGCTAGCTACAGCTTTGAGCTTGTTGATTGTTGATATCGTTGTTCCAGGCGTTAATATTGCTAATTTCCCCGCCGCTATAATTGCTGCTGTAGTAATTGGTCTAATTAACGGTTCAGTTAAACCAGTTTTGTCTGGTCTTTCTTTACCACTTAACTTTCTCTCATTTGGAGCATTTTCCCTCGTCGTCAACGGTTTGTGTTTTTGGTTAGCAGCAGTGCTAGTTCCTGGGTTCGGAGTTCACGGAATTATTGGTTTCCTGCTTGGGCCAGTAATTTTAACTTTTGCGAACACCTTTATTAACAACTACTTTGTTGAAAGAAACCTTTTAACCAGCAGTGGTGATGTAAAAAATCAAGCTGAATTACCTTCTTCTAGATAAGTTTAGAACGAATAGAAACGCCAGTTAAATCACGTTTCTCACCTACATAAAATCTCCGAAGGTGGATTTCCTAATTCGGCATCCTCAAATGAATGTAATTAAACAAAATCACAAAGTTGTAAAATCATGAAATTAGTTCGTTTTCTTCTAGGTTTGTTAGTTCCTCCTTTAGGTGTTTTCTTGACAGTTGGAGTTGGCCCCACCCTGTTGATTAACATTTTGCTCACTGTTTTAGGTTGGCTTCCTGGTAGTATTCATGCAATTTGGGTTATAGCCAAGCATGACGAACAACTTAATCGAGAAGGTCGTATTTACTAATACGCAATATTAAAGCCCTCATCCTCCAACCCCTTCTCCCAATTTGGGAGAAGGAGGAGTCAATTTTAAAGTCCCTCTTCCAAGCTTGGGAGAGGGACTTTAATTCATGTGATAAGTCTAATAAAAAATGCTATTTCAACAAAAAAATAGGGTGAGAATTTACCACCCTATTTTTTCTAAGTCAATTAAACGCTAAAACAGCTTATTTATGAATAGTCTCGCGTTCTTTATCAGCAGGTTGCTTATCTTTGAACAAATCAGCCGCCGTTAAGAGTAACTGCCTCAACGTTTGTTTTATTTGGCGCTCTTTTCTGGCTAAAGATGTACCAGCTTCACCTAATTGCTCTTCTAGCTGCGATCGCTTCTGTTCTACCTGTACAGCCATCGATTCTGCTTGGGGACGAGCTTTATCATACCAGTGTTTCGCCTCGTCTAGATAATCTTGAACTTCCATATTCCGCCCACCATAGCGTGCAGCCATATTAGCTCGGACAATGGCTAGTTGCGCTTGCAGTTGCGCGTAACGTTTCTTTAACAATCCGACTTCTTCACTATCTTTAATCGCATTGACAGCAGAATCAATCGCAGTTTTGGTACTGGCAGGTTTTTCCTTACCCGTCTCTTCAATTTCTGCCAGAATTACATCAACCTCTTGTTGGAGTTGTTCTTCTTCACCATCCAATTGAGCCTGTAGCCGCTTAATATCTGTTTGAGTTTTAGCAATGTCTTCGTGTCTTTTGCTATTAATTCCTTCCAGCGCTCCTTCAATGGAAGCTGCCACTTCATCTTTGAGTTCGCTGCCTTTTTCTTGGAAGTTTTCAATTACAGCAGAAACAGCATCTTTCACAATGCTACGAACTTCAGTAGAACCTTGTTTAAACTCAGAAGCTACTTGAGAAACTGCGGATTTTACTATTTCTCGAATCCGCTCAGTTCTTAATTGTCCGGTTTCTTTTGCTTGTTGCAGGTCGGCTTGAATTTGTTGTTTGATATTGTTAGGCATTTTCAACTCGGAGAATTTAACTAGTTGGGATAATATTTTCTCTTAATGTTCCTACATCCATATTATGGCGTAGCCCAAACTGGCTTGGTACTTCCTTTAGATATAAAATTGTAGTCCCAAAGAGGTGATGTGTAAGATGTTGCCCATTTGTGAGATGATGAATATTTAGTGGTAGTAATTGGAAGTAAAATATGTGGCAAGTAAATATTACTTGTTCGGATGATGCCTGGAAAATCTATGGTGTTGATTTTAAAGCGATCGCAGCGAAATATCAAGGTGAATTAATTAGTTCAAAAAAAATGCCAAATGGTACGCGCATCATGTCTTATAAAATTGAAGATGTGAGCGATGCCGAAGCTTTTCAAGAAGATTGTGCAAATTTTACTGGATTTATAACTGACTTTGAATCCCTCTAGTATTGATTTTGATACTTATGTCTACAACTAATATGTTCAAATCTGGAGAAATTAATTGAAAAAACTACTGACATTAGTATTAGTAACTTTTTTGTTATTAATCAGTACTTTTACTTTGCCTGTTAGGGCAGCAGACACAGTTAACGGCGAACAAATATTTAGCGTTCATTGTGCTGGTTGTCATATCAACGGTAGCAATATCATCAGGCGAGGTAAAAATCTCAAAAAACAAGCCTTGAAAAAGTATGGCATGGATTCAATAGAGGCAGTTACATCTATAGTTACCAATGGTAAAAATAATATGTCAGCCTACAAAGAGCGTCTCACCGAACAGCAAATTCAAGACGTTGCTGCTTACGTTCTCGAACAAGCTGAAAAAGGCTGGCGTTAAAAAGTTAGGAGTTGGGAGTTGGAAGTTAGAAGTTAAGACTTTAGCTGTTATTAGCTCTGGCAGTCTTAAATCATTCATAATAAAGTAGAACAGTTAAAAAGGCTGTAAAACCCCCTTGTCAACTCACTAATTATTAACTCTTCTCACTCCTAACTCTTAACTCCTAACTTATAACTCCTCACTCATAAATTGAAAATGAACTTACCCGTAGCTAGTCGTCTCCAATTTACTCCCGATTTGAACATCTGCCGCATATTAAATGGGATGTGGCAAGTCTCCGGCGCACACGGGCAGATCAATCCCCAAGCCGCTATTGAGACTATGTTCAAATATTTAGATGCAGGTTTTACTACTTGGGATTTAGCAGATCATTATGGCCCCGCAGAAGACTTTATTGGTGAGTTTCGTTGCCAACTAATTGATACTCGTGGGAAAGATGCTTTATCTCAAGTACAAGCTTTTACGAAATGGGTACCTCGTCCAGGCAAAATGACAAAAAAACTCGTTGAGGAAAATATTGATATTTCCTTGAGAAGGATGAATATGCAATCGTTAGATTTGATGCAATTCCACTGGTGGGAATATCAAGATAAAAATTACCTGGATGCCCTCAAATATATGGCAGAACTTCAGACTGAGGGTAAAATTAAGCATCTAGGTTTAACTAATTTTGACACGGAAAACTTGAAGCTTATTACTGAAGCAGGCATCAAAATTGTTTCTAACCAAGTGCAATTTTCCCTAGTTGACCGCCGTCCTGAAGTTAATATGGTGGAGTTTTGTCAGCAGCATGATATAAAGCTTTTTACTTATGGTACGCTGTGCGGCGGTTTGTTATCAGAAAACTATTTAGGTAAACCGGAACCGCGAGGATTTGATCTTTCTACTGCTAGTTTGAAAAAATATAAAAATATGATCGATGCTTGGGGTGGTTGGCGATTATTTCAAGAGTTGCTGGCTATCCTGAAGGAAATTGCTAATAAGCATGGAGTCAGCATTTCAAATGTGGCAGTGCGTTACATTTTAGATCGACCAACTGTGGGCGGTGTGATAGTTGGTGCCAGACTTGGAGTATCTGAACATATAGAAGATAACGCCAAAGTATTTAGTTTTAGTTTAGATGAAGACGATCGCGATCGCATCAATGCAGTATCTCGCCAATCACGCGATTTGTACCAGCTAATCGGCGATTGCGGCGACGAATATCGGCGATAAAACTTTTGAACAGTTCAACAATATACGACACTTTTCCAACATCTTCTTATGCAACTATGATTAGTATTGGATCGCTGAGTGGGGAAATGCGATCGCGTTAATCTTAAATTAATTGGCGACAATGTAAAAAGTTTCTGCAATCAGTCCTCTAGATACATTCATGAGTATCAAAGACTCATTCACGAGTATAAAAGACTCGTCAGCTGTTTGGTAAGGTGCGTTAGCTGTTGCTAACGTACCAAAAATATCTTGGAGGGTGCGTTAGCAAGGTAACACACACTACGAAAGTTACTAATCTACTTCATACATCTGCTTATGTTTGGCTAAAAGCTCTTGATATTTCTCGTTTGTCTTTGCTTCTACCCACTTAGCTTTAAATATTGCTGCTGACTCGGCTTTAACTGGATCTACTTCATAGGGAAGAATCTCTTTTTTAGAACCTGAATCTTCCGAATTTTGTTTATACTTCCTACCGCTTTTATGATTAGCATAACGGCGGGAGCGAGTATAACCCATTTGGATAAATTTCCGTGCCATATCGGCTCCGACAAAATCATTTTTCTCTAAATAATCAAGAAAAAGCTCGTAAATTTTCTCACTCGACTCTTTAGCAATATCAGGAGTTTTGAACCGCCAGTAAGGAAGAATTTCTGATTTGTATGGTTCAACCAAAAGTACACCCTGTTCACCCTTGCCAACGCGATAGAGTTCAGGATGTTGGCGAAAATCAATATTTTTAAAGTCTAAAGAATAGTTAAAAGCCATGATAGATTTTTATTAGGAATAGTAAACTTTCAAAAAAAGTTCAACTTCTATCTAAGTATTGAGATTTTGTTAATTATGCTATCTAGCACCCAATCTCTAAACAGTGTTATTGCACCAGGAAGTCTGCGTAGAGTACATCACATTGCTCTCAACGTCAAGGATATGCAAGCCTCGCGCTATTTTTATGGCACAATCCTGGGTTTACACGAACTCACAGGTGACGAAGTACCCGCAACCCTAGTGGAACTAGTTGCATCTGGGAAAGTAGCCAACTTCATCACCCCTGATGGTACAATTCTAGATTTATTTGGAGAACCAGAATTATCGCCACCAAATCAAGACCCCGAAAAGACCTTTACTAGGGCTTACCATCTAGCCTTTGACATCGATCCGCAGTTATTCGATCGCGCGGTGACAGTAATTAGAGAAAATAAAATAGCGATCGCACATGGCCCAGTCACTCGTCCTACTGGTAGAGGAGTGTATTTTTACGATCCAGATGGCTTTATGATTGAAATTCGTTGCGATCCAGAAGCTAGTTAACTTAAGGGTAATAACAAAAGTATCTACTATGACCGCCAAACTCACGGAAATATTTAAAGTAATTGAAGACACAATTACAAAACCACCAATTCCACACGAACCATACAAGCAATCATTGAAAGCCTGGGCGATGTATTGTTTACGAGACAAAGGTTTTATAGTCTCTTATGCTCAAAATGCCGACTTTGCCATTGAAAGAAAACGTGAAGAAAAGCTATATTTCAAAGTTGCAAACAGCCCCGATGATTTAGATAATTCTCTTAACTGGATTGTTTGGGATAGTGTCACCAAAAGCGCCAGTCTCATTCCCCAAAAGATAGATTGATACCAAAATAGTCATCAAATATTTCCCTGATTCTGTAACTATTCTGATTCATGTTAGCGATAGCGGGGCGTTTAGCCCATTCTGACTCCTGAATTGTGACTAGACAACTGCTGCACAAATATTTAATGTTCTGGTGAATTTAATCCTAACTGTAATACAGCCAATACTTGCTGCATATTGCCAGCAATTAAATCGGACATTGACAACCACAAACCAGGAAATACTTGACTTTTGATAATTCCATCTGCGTCCACTTCTAAGGATATATATTCTCCTTGTTGCAGGCTAAACCAATCTAATTTGTTTTCAAATATTTGCCAAACAATATATTCTTTGACTCCATTACGACCATAAACTTTTTTCTTGTCATGTAAATCAATAGCAACGCTGCTAGCTGCTATCTCTATTACCAGTTCTGGCGCACCTTCGATGTAATCATCATCGCTCAAACGAGATTGTCCTTGGGATATTGGTGTGATTAATAACACTCCATCTGGTTGCGGTTCATTGTCTCGATCTAAGCGGACTGTTGGCTCAATTCCTAATCTCACACCAGGAGTAGCAATTTGGTAAGTCCACAACCAACCGATAAGATGGCCATGTGGTTCAGCATGACTTTCAAAGCGTAATGGGGATGCCAAGTATACAACTCCTTCAATTAATTCTGCCTTTTGATGACGGGGCATTGCTTGATAGCGTCGCTCAAATTCGTAGCGAGTAAGGCGATCGCCATTTTCTAAATGAGGAATTCGCTGCTTGAATGATAGGTTGACCATGATTTTCTGCTCTAGCAAGGAGTCTTACTTTATTATGGCTTGATACCTTAATTACGAATTACGAATTACGAATTACGAATTAGTGCTGGGTTTCTCAAACACCATTAAATGCTGTTGAGGTAACAAGTTTTTAGTTTCCCGCCAAACCAAACCAACAGCTTGCATTTCTTTACGGACTTGTTTTTGAGTCATTTTGTGCAGACGTTTAATCATAATAAAAGGATTTTCACCCCGATACTCAACCAGCACTACCTTCCCACCTGGTTTAAGTGCTTTCACAATTCCTTGCATCACTTCTTGGGGATACTCAAGTTCATGATAAGCATCCACCATCAAAGCTAAATCGATACTTTCAGATGGTAAATTAGGGTCAGTAAAAGTGGCTAAAACAGGCTCAATATTGGTGATATTTTTCTCTTTTTTGAACAACTCAATGATTTCCAACATTTCTGGTTGAACATCTACAGCTAACACCTTACCTGTTGTTAATAACGGCGCGATGCGAAAGCTTAAGTAACCTGTACCAGCGCCAATATCCGCCACCACATCATTAGGTTTGAGATTGAGGAGGCTGATTACCTTACTTGGCTGTTCTTCTCGCTCTCGGCTGGGACGTTCTAGCCAGCCAGCGCCAGTGTATCCCATAACTTGGGCAATTTCGCGCCCTATGTAGTATTTGCCGATACCATCTGGACTGTGGATTATCCGGTGTTCATAAACTGTGACAGTTGCGGCTTGTGCTGTCAGGGTTGGGTTCAGCAGGGAGCAACTTAATATCACAACAAAAGTTACTATAAAGTGGAGAAAATTTGGCATTTGGTTATGACTGATTTGGATAGTTATAAGCAGCGACTAAAAGAATTTTATGGTAGTAGAACGACTTATGACCATGAAGAAGGTACTCGCCATCCTCTAGAAGCCAAGCTTCTACTTGAATTTGTGCCGTTACATTCGGGACAGAAAATCCTTGATGTGGCGACTGGAACGGGTTTAGTTGCAATACCCGCAGCCCAAAAAGTTGGTTCAGAGGGCTACGTGATTGGGATTGATATGACCCCTGGAATGTTACATCAAGCAAGACTTAAAATTGCAGCAGCAAAATTACAAAATATCGAGTTGATTGAGGCGGATGCAGAATATTTCAACTTTAGCGATCGTAGTTTTGATGCTGTCTTTTGCTGTGAGGTAATTGTACTTTTTCCTGATATCCTTGCTACTTTGCAAAAGTGGTATGGCTTCTTAAAAACAGGAGGGTATGTGGCATTTACCTGTCCTCCGGAAACTGCTTATATGGCATCTCTTCAGCAGAGGATCTGCGCTAGAGTATTGGGCGAATCATTACCACATATTCTTGAACCACTGGGGACTCCAGAAAAATGTCGAAATTTGCTCAATCAGGCAGGTTTTAGAGATATCGAAATCAAGATTGAGCCATCAGGACGTTATCGCCCTCTTAGCGATAACAAATTATCTTGGACAGCAATTAATATAAATTTTAAAGGTAATCCGTTATTGTCAAAATTATCACCAGAACAATTAAATCAGTTGGAAGTTGAATACACTACAGAAATTGAGAAACTAGCAACCGATCGAGGTCTTTGGCAAGACACTACAAAGTTATTTGTTCGCGCTCGAAAATAAGTTGATGAGCTTTGCTCCTGAACTGACACATCAGGGCGATCGCACATGATAATCTTGCCATTAATAATCACAATCACAGTTTAATCTCATAGGCCGATGTGGAAGTAAACATTTTCAGGATTTACTTAAACAGCCCCTTTAAAAATTTGTAATCCACCCTTTCAACGTTATGCAAAACCTGTCGCTAATGTTAGTGCCTGTACTCGCTGCCCAGAAAGCAGCCGGTGACGGTTTAATTAAACCTCTTGGTCATCACGAGCTGCTGTTGGTGCTAGTGGAACTGTCACTATTGCTTTTGGTAGCGCGGGGATTAGGTGAGTTGATGCGCCGGATTAACCTACCGCCTGTTGTTGGAGAATTACTGGCGGGTGTGCTGCTTGGCCCTTCTTTATTTGGTTTGCTTTTTCCAGATTTACAGGCGCACATCTTTCCCAAAAGTCAAGAACAGTCTAATTTACTTTCGGTGATTTCTTGGTTAGGCGTGTTATTTTTGCTGATTGTGACTGGGTTGGAGACGGATCTCAAGCTGATTCTTCGTAAGGGTAAAACGGCTCTTTTGATTTCACTGGGCGGAATTATTGTCCCGTTTATCACCGGATTTGGACTGGGCTGGCTATTGCCAGATAGTTTTTTAGCCGACCCAGAAAAGCGA
Organism: Nostoc sp. DedSLP03; assembly: GCF_034530815.1. NCBI lineage: Bacteria > Bacillati > Cyanobacteriota > Cyanophyceae > Nostocales > Nostocaceae > Nostoc > Nostoc sp. DedSLP03. Next base: position 22,877 of record NZ_JAVRCK010000037.1, on the reverse strand, counting down.
TTGGTATTTAGTCTATTTATCGCCACAGCAATGAGTATTTCAGCAGTACCAGTGATTGCGAAGGTGCTGATGGACTTAAATCTGATTCGCCGTGACATTGGTCAAGTTACCTTAGCCGCTGGGATGACTGACGACACTATCGGCTGGATTTTGCTTTCTGTGGTTTCAGGTTTAGCTAGTAGCGGCAAATTTGACTTTGGGACAATTTTCCATTCTGTAACCGCAGCTATATTATTTCTAGGGATCGCCTTTACAATTGGGCGTACCATTGTAGACCAGATTTTGCGCTGGGTTGATGACTATGTTGGTGGAATTGCCGCGAGTATGTCGGTTGTGCTGATTCTTTCGCTCTCGGCAGCAGCACTTACCCACGCATTAGGATTAGAAGCAGCATTAGGTGCTTTCGTGCTAGGGATTCTGGCAGGTCAATCCCGCCGCTTTAGCAATGAAGCTGGACACATGCTAGAAGTTTTTACAGCAAGCTTTCTAGCGCCAATTTTCTTTGCCTCAGCTGGCTTGAAAGTTAACTTGGAAACTCTGTTAGTCCCTAAAACGCTGATATTCGGCTTGATTGTTCTGGTTGTCGCCTGTGTTGGCAAATTTACAGGTGCTTACCTTGGTTCTCGTGCGGGCGGCTTGAGTCATTGGGAAGGTTTGGCGATGGGTTCCGGGATGAATGCTCGCGGGGCGATGGAAATTGTCGTTGCCACCATTGGTTTATCTTTGGGAGTGCTGAATCCCCAGATGTACTCGATTATTGTCATGGTAGCGATCGTCACTTCCCTAATGGCTCCACCACTGCTGCGCTGGTGTTTGTCGAAGGTGGTTATGGGTGAAGAGGAAGCTCGACGTTTGGAACAAGAAGAACAGGATAGCCGCAGCTTTATCAAGCAGATTCACCGTGTCCTAATACCTACTAGTGGTGGTCCCAACATCCAACTGGCGGCACAACTAGTCGGTTACATGGCTCACCAAAACTCGATAGAAGTTACATCTTTATATGCTCTGAGTGATAAGCAACCTCAAAGCAAAGCGCGCCGGATAGAGGCAACCCAGGTTAAAGATACTGCCGCCGAACAAGCTCTGACTGCTGTGACTGAGGAAATGCAGCTACCTGCTGATACCACCCTACAAACAAAAACGGAGTCGGGGCGTAATAAAGCGGAGGTAATTTTGAATGAAGCAAACAAAAACTATGACTTGATTGTATTGGGAGCTTCAGAACAGATCCGCCCCCAGAAAGCATTGTTCAATTTGCTTGTCGATCGGGTTGTCCAAGAAGCACCTTGTGCAACGATGGTAGTAAAGTCGCATCTACCCCAACCGAAAGGCGAGATATGCAAAATTCCTCAACAACAGCTCAAAAAGATTTTGGTGCCAACGGTGGGGACAGAATATAGTAAAAATGCTGTAGAGATGGCAAGTACGATCGCAGCTCAAACCGGGGCATTAGTTACGATCGTTAACGTAATTAATTTGCCACAGGTTGAGTATATTCTTTACGAACAGCGATCGCTAGCTCCAGTCAAAGAAATTGCTCACGATATGCTCGAACAGCAAGCAGAAATTGCCCGCAATCTGGGTGCTGATGTCAAAACCTATATTCTTCAAGGAACCAGCCCAGAAAAGGAAATCCTCAAGTTTGCCAAAACTCAGGAAGTTGACTTAATTCTTCTAGGGAGTAGTATCCGAATGGTTACGGGTCGCGTTTTCTTCGGTCATAGAGTCGATACAATTCTGAGTAAAGCTCATTGCCCAGTAGCAGTAATTACTGTGCCATAAAAGTGCTAAGTGCTGTTAGCGATAGCGGGGCGTTTAGCCAGTGCTAAATATAAACCCAGTTGCTCTAAAGCTTTGAGCAATCAACACTGTCCTAATACCAATTGGAAAAAAGAATGCGACAAATAAACCATTTGTAGAGACGCGATTCATCGCGTCTTTACCCAAGAATATGTTCCAATCATTAATTGAATTGGCATAACATATCTGACTACAGCTATATATTTATGTCATAGACATTGCAAAAAAGAATGTAGAGATGTAGCAATGCTACTTCTCTACAAGGGTTCTAGATAACGCATATTTAATTTCACCAAATGTCTAATGATTCGATCTTAGCGCGAAGCTCTGGATGTTACGGATCTTTGTAAATTAGCTAGAGCGCGATTGTAATCCAAAATAGCTGTGACTCGATTACCTTCTGCTCTTGTCAGGTCATTTTCAGCATCAATTACCTCTGTTTGAGTACCCACACCAGCTTGAAACCTCAACCTTGCTAAATTCAGAGCTTCCCTGGCTTGATTTAAAGCCACACTAGAAGTCTGCACATTATTTAAATTGGATTGCAATTGAGCATAATACTGTTCTACATCAAAACGAATTTGGTCGCGCTGGCTAGCAAATTGAGTCTCTGCGATCGCAATATTAGCTCTCGACTGAGCCGCTCTTGCTCTTGCTGCTCCCCCTTCAAATAAAGTTAGATTGCCTTGAAGTCCTACTGAATAACCATCAGTAATGCTCGCGCCATCATTATACCGATCTAGCAGATTGTAGTTGCCTACCAAACTAACTTGCGGCCCTAGCTGTGAAAGTGCCTGTCGTCGCTGTTGCTCGGAAATATTACGTTGTGCCAAATACTGTTGCAACTCTGGACGATTTTGAAACGCTTGGACAATACTTTGTTCTACCGTCTGCGACCAAAGACCCGCTAATTGTACAGGATCTGAGGCAGTAATATCAACTGACTGCGACAAACTTAACAACGTGGCAAGCTGACGACGGGCAATTTGCTGCTGTGAGATCGCATTAGTCAGTTGTTGTTGGGAGTTTGCTAAATTCACCTGAGCTTGCAGCACATCGAACCGCGTACCCACTCCAGCCTGTTCTCTGGCTTGAGTATCCCGCAAACTGGCCTGGGCATTGATCACAGCAGACTGATTAATTCTGACTAGTTGATCTGCTTGTTGCAAATCGTAGTATAGAGTTGTGGCATTCAAGCTAATTGTCAAAGACTGACTTTCAACATTTAATTCATCTACCCGTAGCTGTTCTTCTGCGGCTCGGATACTTGCTAGTGTGTTCCCAGAACTATAGAGATTATAATTCAGTTGTGCTGAACCATTAAAAGTGGTGCTAGCTTGAGATGAATTGTTAGTAAAACCATTACCACTATTAGTCACACTACTGTTTATTCCCAGAGTCGGAAATAAGGCAGCTTGAGACTCGCGTAGTGCCGAACGACTGCGTTCTAGCTGTAATATAGCTACCTGTAAATCTCGATTGTTGCGTTTTGCGAGTTCCAAAGCTTGTGCCAAACTGATTGGCACAGTTCCCTGAATCCTTACTTCCTCCGGTTTAGTTGGAAATTGCAGAGGGTTGGGATTGGGGTTGAGGCGATCGGGAACTTGTACAGAGCTTGAAGAATTCTGTGCTTTTAGCGGAGTTGCTGCACTTACTGCATTTGGAAGAAGAATCGCCAACGCGACAGGAACCCAGGCAGAATGCACGAAGAATAAGCTGAAATTCATAATCTAGATATAGTCATTAATTAGGTTTTTTGAGGATATAATTAAAAGTTTTCATCCTGATTGACCTAAGATGTTTAAATCTTAAATTCCTCCTTAGAAGGTTAATCTTAACAAATTAGCCGACAATCAAACCATCCTGAACTCGAATAATCCTTCTGGTTTGAGCAGCGATATCAGGTTCATGAGTGACAATCACAATTGTGATCCCTTGGTCATTAAGTTCAGTCAGTAAACTCATCACCTCATGGGAAGTTTCAGTATCTAAAGCTCCTGTTGGCTCATCTGCCAAAACTAATGCAGGTCGGTTGACCAAAGCACGAGCGATCGCTACTCGTTGCTGTTGTCCGCCAGAGAGTTGACTAGGACGGTTAGCTATACGTCCCCCTAATCCTACCCTTTCTAAGGCTTCTAATGCCCTTTCTCGGCGTTTTGGCTTGGGTAAATTGGCGTAAACCATTGGCAACATAACGTTTTCTAACGCTGTCGCCCGTGCCAATAAGTTAAATTGTTGAAACACAAAACCTATCCTTTGGTTGCGGATATAGGCTAATTCATCATCATCAAAAGTCGTTAGGTTTCTGCCTTCAAAAATATAATCTCCAGTTGTCGGACGATCCAGACATCCCAAAATATTCATCAGCGTAGATTTACCCGAACCTGACGCACCCATAATTGAGACATATTCTCCTTCCTCAATAGAGAGTTCAATTCCCTTGAGTATGGGAACACTAACTTCTCCTAAGTGGTAGGTTTTGGTAATAGATTCCATCCAAATCATTGTTGGCATATTGATTTCAGATTAATAATTTTTTAGTTGTTGTTTGGAAATTTTCAAAAAGCTAGATTGACTGTATAACCTGCAAATAATTCAAATTTTGTCACTAAATATTTGCAAATCATCTACAAGGTTATAGAAAATATAATGTAGTTACTGTAATTCAATCCCATAATCACCATCTAATTAAAATTGGTAGTTGCGAGTCAAATTCTTGTGAATTACCTTTTTTGGCGTTATCAAACTCTATTTCTAGTTGGTAAAAACTGCACTGTGAAAATTGCACTAATCCCAGATCGATTAGCGTTCTCACTTCAGCAGAAAATTTTTGATCGCCGGGTAAGGTGACTTGTAATGCTGTAATTTCTTTAAATCCAACTTGATGAACTAAAGGAGGTCGCCGTTCTAAAGGTAAATTTCTAGGTTTTTTAGTTGCGGGTGAAATGAAAATCAAGGGTTCTGATAAATTGTCACTATTGGTTGCGATCGCAATAGAAGCTTCTGGTGTCCGATATTTTGCATGGTAATCCCAAGTAGGAAATGGTATTTCTCGTAAATCTGATGCTGTTGACCGGAATGAAATGCCAAAAGGACAAGCCTGTGTTTCTTGCCAACGGCAGCGTGACCACAAACCTGTAGGGCGAACAAGAGGAGACTGGATTTCGTTAGCGTCAAAAAGCCAAAGTAACTCAAGATAAGCATTATCAAAGAAAAAGCAAACATTTGCAGTTCCTTGGCCTCGATGAATTCTCCGAGTCCCTTCTGTGAGTCCAAAAGCAGTTAGTATGTCTGCTGGTGGTGCTTCTGGTTCAACACAGATAAAGATATGGTCTAGTTCAAGTTGCATATATTCACCTGTTTTCAGAGAAGCTTTTAATTTTTAAATTTTCAAGTTTTAATTATTTAGTCACTACGTAAAGCAGTAATTGGATCTAATTTAGATGCGTTCCGTGCTGGAATCACCCCAGCGATTAAGCCAACAGTTAACGAGAGTGCAAAGCCAGCAATAATTGACAATAAAGAAATTACAAACGGGAATTTGAAAACGTTTGCAGCCACAAAGGCTAATAAAACGCCAGTCACCATGCCAATACCTCCGCCGACAATGGAAATCACAATCGCTTCCGCTAAAAATTGATTAAGTATTGCTGAATTAGTGGCTCCTACGGCTTTGCGAATCCCAATTTCTCGCGTCCGCTCGACTACAGAAACTAGCATAATGTTAGCAATACCAATGCCACCAACAACCAGAGAAATTCCCGCGATCGCTACCACCATGACTGTAAATAAACCCACAATACTAGTAAAGGTACTAACAATATCAGCTTGATTAGTCAGCCGAAAATCATCAGCTTGTGGCGGATAAATGTTATGACGCAGCCGTAAAAGATTGGTGACTTGAAACTGAGCGGCTTCTAACTGCTCTTGATTCGCGCCTTTGACTAAAATTCCACTTACAGAAACGCCTACCAAAGCATTATTCCCAACTAGTCTCTTCGACATACTAGTTAGAGGAATAAAAATCTGATCATCTCGATCCATCGGCCCCTGAGCGCCTTTAGGTTCCATCACCCCAATTACTTCATAAGCCTCTCCTTGAATCCGAATTCTCTCACCGATCGGATTTACACCTTGTGCAAAGAGTGTTTTTAGAACTGTCGGGCCAAGAATAGCAAGCTGTGCGGCAGTATCTAGTTCTTCTTGAGTAAAATATCTCCCTTGTTGGGGGTGAGTATTTCTGATTTCTGGGTAGTTCAAATCAGTGCCATAAATGGTCGTTGAGGTGTTTTGCCCTGCATAGACAACTTGAGCAGTCCGTTGGAGATAAGCAGAAACCAGCTGTGCTGATGGCGCTTGTGTAGCGATCGCTTTCGCATCTTCCCAGGTCAAGGTACTGCTAGAACCTACTCCTTGACGGACATTTCCACTTCTTGCCGCACCAGCTAAAATTTGGATGACATCTGTACCCAATGCTTGGATCTGTTGCTCAACCCCTTTTTGTACTCCCTGACCGACAGAAGTAATGGCAATAACTGAAGAAATCCCAATAATCACGCCCAACATAGTTAGACCTGTGCGTAATTTGTTACTCCACAGAGTCTCTGCTGCCATTGTCAAAATTTCCAGCAATGGTACTGTGCGGGTATTCTTAGCTTTGTAAAAGCCCTTAAATATCTTAAACATAATGTTTTATTTAAAGAAGAATGCAGAATTGAGAATCCAGAATTCAGAATCAATTAGTGGAGGAATTAAACTCATATATTTACCCGCCAGTCAAACTTGAATTCATACTGAATTCTGAGCAAAGGCGTAGCGTCTTTGGCTTTGCTCCTTACTCCTGAATTCTTTATTGTCAAAACTAACTTTAAGGAGAACCACTGCCTTGAGAACGACCACCACCGGCAGAACCACCGCCTTGAGAACGACCTCCTGAGCCACCGGCTCCTCTTCCGCCTCCTCCTCCGGCTCCACCTCCACCTAGACCAGGGAAAACTCCTCCTCTTGGTGTTGATTGCGGACGCGATCCTGGTGGGAAACTGAGCAATACCCTTTCGTCTCCTGTCAATCCAGACTTAACTTCGGTAAAGTTATTTGCGGTGACGCCAGTCTCAATGCGAGTGAACACAGGTCTGTTATTTTTTCCTTGCACAAACACGCCTGTGGCATTTTCTTGGCGTACCACCGAGGCTGTTGGCACTACTAAAACATTTTGAACTTGACCGACTTGAAAATCTATTTCTGCATTCATCCCAGACCGCAATAGTCTTTGAGGGTCTAAAAGTGATACTCTCACTTCAAAACTGGTGACGTTTTGCTCTACTATTGCTTGGGCAGCAATTTGGCTGACTTTACCTTCAAAGGTTTTTCCTGGGTAGGCATCTGCTTTAATCGAGACTTTTTGACCAAGGCTGATTTTAGAAATATTTGTTTCCGCTAAATTGGCGACAACTTCATTTGTGGAAGCTAGAGACAAGATTGAAGAAGAAGAAGAAGAAGCTACTTCACTACTAGCAGTTGTCGGTGTCACGAAAGCGCCTGGATCGGCATACTTCTTTGTCACCACACCATCAAAGGGTGCGCGAATAATCGTGTCATTGATTTCGGCTTGGATGTTTTGCAGCGAACCACGAGCCGATGTTACCTGGGCACGAGCAGCATTAATATCTTCTTGGCGCGTTCCGGCTTTCAAAAGTGCCAAAGCTTGCTGTCTCTGCTTCACTACAGCTCGTGCTTGCTCAACGTCTTCTGGACGCGATCCGGCTTTTTGCAGAGCCAGTGCTTGCTGTGCTTCATTTACATTCGCTTGGGCACTGTCGCGATTGGAGCGGTTTTGGTTAAGAGTCTGAAGGGAAATACCACCTGCATTGTAAAGTTGCTGATTGCGAGCAAAATCATCTTCGGCTTGGCGAAGGGCGGCTTGAGCGCTTTGCAAGCGTGCTTGTGCTTGGGCAATATCTTGAGAGCGATTACCTGCGATCGCTTTTTGCAAATTCGCCTCGGCTTCGTCTAATGCTCCCTGTGATTGGGCAATATCTTGAGGACGATTACCTGCGATCGCTTTTTGCAAATTCGCCTCGGCTTGTGCCAATTGTCCTTGAGCGGAGGTAAGTTGTCCCCGGAGGTTGGAATCATCCATGTAAGCGACAATCTGTCCTTGTTTGACGATATCTCCTTCTTTCGCCAGCAGGCTTTTCAAGATGCCGGAATTTTTCGGGCTAAGGTTGATTGACCGCTCAGGTTTCACCGTTCCGTTCGCTGAAACTGTGATTGTTAAACTCTGCCTTTCTACAGGTCTTGTCAGCACTCTGCGTCTGGCTTCTTGACGAGGAGCAACCGTTACTTGGTAATAAACGGCATAGCCAATTCCACCCAAAAGGCAAAGAGCAATTAGCCAAGAGAGCCAATTACGTCTGACCTTTTTTTTCTTTACCTCTGGAACCAAAACTGGGGATTCTACGGTATTTGGTGTATCAATTTTCATATCCATTTTGTCTATAAGGAACGGCTACCGAGCTAGTTATTCACGGCTAAAACTATAGCCTGGTAGCCTAATACTGACAATGATTTTGAGTTTTTAGTGTTTTAAAGGTTTATTTGCAGTACCAATCCGCTAGGAAGTCTGAAGTAATCATCATGCACTCTTACTAATCTCCCAGCAGGAACAATTTCCTGATTGGGAAGAAGAATATCCCCGTTAGGAAGTCTGAAATAACCTCGATCGCGCAGTCTGACTACGGATCTAGCAGGAATAATTTGCCCATTGGGATATCTGATATCACCATTACCAAGTCTGACTACTCTGCTATTAAATTGGTTGTCACGATTCCAATTATCTCGATCTCTAGGGTTTCTGACTTCTACAGGATATGTTCTGCGATCGCGGTTCCAATTTTCCCTGTCTCTAGAGTTTCTGACTTCTCTAGAATTGGATCTACCGTCGCGGTTCCAATCTCGATCGCGATCGCCATTAACGTAGACTTTCGTCTGGGCACTTGCAGGTGCAGTCAAGAGAGTGGGAACAACGATCAAGGCAGCAGCAGCTAATACAATCGATATCCGGTTTGGTTTCAACATGGAATCAACTCCTTATTTACATTAAAGTTCTATTCTGCTGAGGTATGGATTAAGCAATCTTAGACAGTTGCTTTTTTTGATATCAAAGTGTTTAATATTTTCCTCATCGTATAAATTCATACATAATAATTATCATTCAAAACATCCAAATTGATGTATGACCAAAGTCACTAGTAATTCCAGACTGATGTATGACCAAAGTCATCAATTATTGGGTATGGGGCATGGGGTATTAGGCATGGGGCATAGAGCATTGGGAAAGAGGAGGCAGAAGGCAGAAGTTCTAAAATTTTTGAATTTTGAATTTTGAATTTTGAATTGATTTCTCCCCCTGCCTCCTGCCTTCTGCCTTTCTTTGTAAGATTTTGCTACCGTCAACAGCGCAGATCGTTTAAGCTAGCTGAAAGATTCTTTGATTAGTGGCTTAAAGGCGGTAGTGTGCCTAAACATGTTCGTTTGATTTCTCTTTTAATGGTCTGTAGTTTATGGAGTATGCCAAAAGCCGCTAACGCGCAGGCATTAATACCCCATACACTGCAACTAGATGCGACAAAGTTAGAAAAACAGGGGTTGAGCTTGGCCCAAGAGGCGGCTCAACTAGCTCAGTTTCAACAGGTTGATTTAGCTTTGCCACGAGCGCGGCTGGCTAGTCAACTCGCTCCTGGGAATGATAAAGTGTGGTTGCTCTTAGGTGGATTGCAGTTGCAATCCAAAGAGTTTGATGGGGCGATCGCTAGTCTGAAAAAAGCGCAATCTCTCAACCCCAAAAATGGTGATATTTTGTTTGCTTTGGGTTCAGCGAATTTTCAGCAGAAAAATTACCAGGCTGCTGTTGTCAATTATCAAGATGGTTTGAAATTAAAACCCAACGATCCAGAGGGATTATTTGATTTGGGTAATGCTTATTATTTACTGGGTAAATTGCCAGATGCGATCGCCCAGTACGATAAAGCCGTCTCCCAAGATAAAAAATTCTGGCCCGCGCTCAACAATATTGGCTTAATCAACTACGAGCAGGGTAATGTCGCCGAAGCAATTAAGCGATGGCAATCTGCTGTAACCCTTGACAAACAAGCAGCAGAACCTTTATTGGCCTTGGCAGTGGCACTATATACTAAAGGCGATGCCTCCGGCGAGCTACGCTTACGCCAACAAGGACTAACCTTGGGAGAAACTGCACTCCGTATCGATTCGCGCTATGCTAATTTGAATTTCCTCAAAGAAAATCTTTGGGGCGATCGTCTACTGTCTGATACGAAAAAATTCCTAGAATTACCACGTATTCAAGCAGCCATACAGCAACGAGAAAATTCATCATCAGCGCCTACGCCTAGAAAACAGCCGACTCAATAGGAGTTAGAAGTTAGGAGTTAGAAGTTAAAAGTTAAATATTTCAACTGCTCACTCATAACTCTTAACTCTTAATTCTCCTATTACCACTTGCTTAAAAGTACCTTTTCGTAGTACATCTATACTAGATAAATACAGGAATTAGTTGCCCAAAAACATTGGTAAGCAAGTATTCCTGAAAATAAGTAGTTAATTCTCAGTGTTAGTCTGTGGGTAGAAGTGCGATGATTTGGTCAACGAACTGTTGATGGTCAACAACTGGTTTAGAAATGTAGCCATCAGCACCGCTTTGCTTGAGAAAGTTCTCGCGATCGCCTTCCATAGCATGTGCTGTCACCAGAATTACAGGTAAGTTTGCTGTTTTTGGATCGGATTTTAACATTTGTGTAATCTTAATTCCATCAACAGACTTGCCTTGGTAAACACTTCTGGAGAGAGAAACATCCATCAAAATCAGGTCGGCTTCTCCTGATTGGGCAATTTTGATGACTTCTTCAACATTTTCAGTGTGTTTTACACCCAAGCCACCACGCTTGGACAAAATTTTGGAAAAAACACGAGCATTAATTAGATCGTCTTCGACAATTAAAACAGTTTTCATGAGAATTTTAGTTATAGAGGTGAGGAGATTCAAGAATTCCAGAATACAAAATTAAAGATTTGCAATCATGATCAAAAGAAGTCAGAAGACAGAATTCACAATTCAGAATACCCCAACACTCAAGTCAGGGGTAAGAGTCATGGAAAGAATTTTTTCTTCTCCCAAGGGGAGACGCTAAGAGCGAACACGCGCGTTAAAATCGCTTGCTCTAAACCTCAATTTTCTATCCAGTCCCACAGAATCCATTTTGAATTCTGTCTCCCGAATTATAAATTTTTCTTCGGGAAGTATCATGGCTACTAAGTTTATGTAGATTATACTCGTGTGCATCCTTTTTAATACTCAATGTGCATCTTCGTCATCAAGGATGATACTACTGCTTTTTCTTCTGTGACTATCAAAATTTTGTTATGAATCTCATTTCATCCGTTATGCTGTGGTTGCCGCAGTGTTGAGTTCCATCGGCTTTTGTGTAGTTAAATTTCAGGGAAAAAACTCATGGCAAAACAGTTAAACCTTCTCTCAACGGGACAGGTAATTCCAACAGCCCTGCATACCGAGATGCAACGGTCTTATCTAGAATATGCCATGAGCGTGATTGTCGGGCGAGCGCTACCAGACGTGCGTGATGGCTTAAAACCAGTGCATCGGCGCATTTTGTATGCAATGCACGAACTCGGTTTGGTACCAGATAGACCCTATCGAAAATGTGCCCGTGTAGTGGGTGATGTGTTAGGTAAATACCATCCCCACGGCGACCAATCAGTTTACGATGCTTTAGTCAGGCTGGTGCAGGATTTTTCTAGCCGCTATCCCTTGCTAGCAGGACATGGTAACTTTGGCAGCGTCGATAATGACCCGCCAGCGGCGATGCGCTACACAGAAACGCGCCTTGCACCCATTAGCCATGAGGGAATGCTGACAGAAATTGGTGAAGAAACTGTGGAATTTGTCGGGAACTTTGATAATTCCCAGCAAGAACCAACGGTGTTACCTGCTCAGTTGCCGTTTCTGTTACTTAATGGCTGTTCTGGTATTGCTGTGGGAATGGCAACAAATGTACCACCCCACAATTTGGGGGAAGTTGTCGATGGGTTAATTGCTTTAATCGACAACCCAGATTTGCCAGATGAAAAATTATTTGAGCTAATTCCAGGGCCAGATTTCCCCACTGGTGGAGAAATAGTTGGTGAAGCGGGAATTCGGGAAGCATATACCACTGGTAAAGGTGGAATTCTGCTGCGGGGAGTCGCAACTGTAGAGGAAATTCCCGCTGCTAGGGGAAGCAAGCGCCGGACGGCAATTATCATTACAGAATTGCCTTATCAAGTGAATAAGGCTGCCTGGATTGAGAAGGTAGCGGACTTAGTAAATCAAGGACGCTTGCAAGGAATTTCCGATCTTCGGGATGAGAGCGATCGCGAAGGGATGCGGGTGGTAATTGAACTCAAACGCGATACCAATCCCCAAGAAGTTCTCCAGCATTTATATCAGCAAACTGCTTTACAAATGACTTTTGGGGCGATTCTGCTGGCAATCGTCGATGGACAACCCCGCCAGTTAAGTTTGCGTCAACTGTTGCAGGAGTTTTTGAGATTCCGAGAAGAGACGCTGAACCGTCGCTACAATTACGAGTTGGATAAAGCCCAAAGTCGCGTGCATTTGGTAGAAGGTTTGCTGAAAGCGCTGTCTAATTTGGATGAGGTAATTAGAATTTTGCGCCAAGCTCCCGATGGGAGTACGGCAAAAATTAATCTTTGTAACCAACTGGATTTGAGTGAGGCACAAGGAGATGCAATTTTGGCTATGCCGTTGCGCCGCCTCACCAGTTTAGAACAGGAAAATTTGCAGCAGGAATTTGAGCAGTTAAGCGAACAAATTAGATTGTTGGAGCTATTACTGAGCGATCGCCGCGAATTATTGAAGGCGCTGAAAAAAGATTTGCGATCGCTCAAACGCAAGTACAGCGATCCCCGACGCACGAAAATTGCAGAGGAGCAAAAGTATAAGGCAGAGGAGCAGAAGGGCAGAGGGGCAGAGGAGGAAGAACTTAAATCTTCGGAACCAGTAGAGGAAGCGATTTTAGAATTTACCCAACGGGGTTATGTCCGTCGCACCCAACCATCTGGGAGAAAGTCAAAAGCTGAAAATGGTCTGCACGATCATGACTTCATTATCCAAACTGTGTTGACTGACACAGGGAAAGACTTGCTAATACTAACTGGTGGCGGCAAAGTGTATCCGGTGAATGTGGGAGAAATTCCCTTAACTACTGGGCGTTCTCCACGAGGAAAACCTTTAATTACTATGCTCAGTAATACTGCTCAAGGCGCTCAAGAAGCTGTGGTCAGCCGCTTTTTGCTCCCGGAAAACCTCGAAAATAGGCAGATGATTCTCCTAACAAAACAGGGAAGAATTAAGCGTCTGTCTCTGGGAGAATTTACTAACCTGACTCGGCGCGGAATCACAATTTTGAAGCTCAAAGACGATGATGAATTGTCATTTACCCAGTTCACCAAACCAGGGGATCATCTGATTTTAGCTAGTTCCGGTGGGCGAATATTGCGCTTTGCAGTCAATGATGAACAATTGCCGATCATGGGACGCACAGCGATGGGTTTACAAGCATTTCGACTATTGAGAAATCAGCAAATGGTTGGCTGTGTCACTGTCGGTAAAGATGACCAATTGCTGCTAGTTACTCAAGAAGGATATGCCAAGCGGATGGCTGCGAGTCAGTTAAGAGCGGCTAATCGCGGCGATTTAGGCACGCAAGCGCTGAAATTTGCTAGCAAAACTGACAACTTAGCTGGTATGGTCATAGCGATGCCAACTCTTGGAGACAATACGCGAACAGCGGGCTACGCCAACGCATCTGCCGAGATAGCTTTAGTAACGAATAAAGAGCGGGTCGTGCGGATACCTATGGAAACAGTGCCGCTCTTAGGTAGAGATGTCAAAGGTGAAAGCATCCTCCAACTCAACCGCGATGAAAAAATCATCACCGTGGCGGAAGTGCGATCGTAAATTAAGGTGATGTTCAACTTGCGACAAGCCAACTTGCAGGATTTAGAGGCGCTAATCCAACTGCGTCTCGAACTCCTGCGGGAAACTGGCGATATTAAAGGTGACTCTGACACCACAAATCTAGCAGAAGCAACTCGAAAATATCTTGGCGAAAAAATACCCACGGGTGAGTTTTTAGCTTGGGTAGCTGAAGTGGATAGTCAAATTGTTGCTACTAGCGGCTTGGTATTTTTTCAACGACCCCCTTACAATGGCAATTTTTCAGGCTTAGAAGGCTACATTATGAACGTTTATACGATTCCGATGTGGCGAGGACACGGAATTGCAACAGCATTATTAAAGGAAATTATCAGCTTTGTGAGAGCAACTGAAGCAAAACGCCTCTGGCTTCACACCACTGAGGATGGTAAACATATCTACGAGAAGCTTGGTTTTGTCTCGACTGCAAAAGAAATGGAAATTGTCTGGTAGTAACTTAAATTCTCAATAATTTTTTTATTTTAAAAGGCAAAAAATATTTAAGATCAAGCAATTTAACTAAATTAATTGATAAATAGTCTCAATAGTATGAGATTATTTATAAAGCTAAAAGTCTATATAACATTTCTTTCACCTCAGAAAATCTCACTGAAGGTTGATGTTTTAGTCTGTATAAATAGCTATTTCTATTTATGTCAAGCTATGGAAACAAAAATATAAAAAATGTTGCCTTTATGAAAATATTTGTTATATTAGTTTACATAAGGCAATAAACATTAAAAATTGAATTTGGAGTTCTAACCATGACAAATGCAACCACAACAAAAGTCACTACTCCCGTAATTGAAGATCGCAACGCTTGGCGTTGGGGCTTTACCCCACAAGCAGAAATTTGGAACGGTCGCTTGGCAATGATTGGCTTTTTAGCAGCCGTTTTGGTTGAGCTTTTTTCTGGTCAAGGCTTTCTACATTTTTGGGGCATCCTATAATAAGAATAAGTTTTAATATTTAAGATGACCTATAAATAAAAAAACCTGGAGTGCTAATTCACTACCAGGTTTTATTTTTTTGTCATTTGTCAGTTGTCATTTGTCATTTGTTTATTCACTAATGACCAATGACTAATGACTATTGACTAATGACTACCGAATATACTCTTTGAGAACGCTGTTACGATTTGGGTGGCGTAACTTGCGGAGTGCCTTCGCCTCAATTTGACGAATCCGTTCGCGGGTGACGTTGAAAATCTGTCCGATTTCCTCAAGGGTCTTCATCCGACCATCATCCAAACCGTAACGCAGTCTGAGAACGTCGCGTTCGCGTGGGCTGAGACTGTCGAGGACTTTTTCAAGGTCTTCGCGCAGAAGATTTTTGGAAACTTGGTCTTCTGGTGTCTCACCATCGGATTCAATAAAATCGCCCAATCGAGAATCTTCTTCTTTACCAATTGGCGTTTCTAATGAAATTGGTAACTGGGCAGATTTCGCAATAAACCGCAACTTCTCAATGGTCATTTCCATGCGAGTAGCGATTTCTTCCTCGGTGGGTTTGCGACCCATTTCTTGAGATAGTAACTTGGTAGTTTTCTTAATCCGAGAAATGGTTTCGTAGAGGTGAACTGGAAGCCGAATTGTGCGGGATTGATCTGCGATCGCGCGGGTAATTGCTTGACGAATCCACCATGTAGCGTATGTAGAAAACTTATAACCTTTTTCGTGGTCAAACTTTTCAGCGGCACGAATCAAACCGAGACTGCCTTCCTGAATTAAGTCCTGGAACGACAAACCACGATTCATGTATTTCTTAGCAATTGAAACTACAAGACGGAGGTTAGATTGCACCATCTTGTCTTTCGCCCGACGACCAACATGGAGGCGATAACGAAAGGCTGGTAGTGGCAGTTGTACTGCTTCTGCCCATTCACTATCTCGAGGATCGCGATCTAATTGCTCCGAGAGTCTTTCGCGTACTCTCTCTAATTCCAGCAAATCGGCTATTTTCCGCGCCAATTCAATTTCTTCGTCTGCCCGCAACAGACGAATTCTACCAATTTCTTGCAAGTAAAGCCGAATTGAATCTTCTGTATAGTGCTTTTTCTTGCTTTGTGTCCGACGACGCGATTTAGCGGCTTTTCCAGACTTTGCGTCGTCCTCATCAGACTGAGGCTCTAAAAATTCCTCGTCACCTTCATCTACGATCAGCAAGTCCTCTTCATCGTCTATTAAGAGTTCTTCTAACTCGAGCTCAGGCTGATTCATTATTTCTAGGTCAGGCTGATATATGCTTTCGAGTACGTTGTTAGCCTGGTTCATGCCGCGTTCCTCATGCTCCTTGCAGAATCAATTACTCAAGATGTGTTTACTGCTCTTTTAAACGAGCCAATTGCCAACCGAAAATAAGCTTTTTGGCAGATTTGCCAGAGATATTTTCAGAGGTTTTAGACCTCCGGTAGGAGGGTTTTTACTTTAGTTTAAGCAACTACTAAAGGTGACTTGCTCACTTTAGTAAACGTTATATGTGTTGCTATCACATATTGCTTTCAACTAACTGGTCAAAAGAAAGACTCGCCTTTATCAAAAAATTTACCACTCTATACAAATGAGTTCATACTGTTGGCAGATTTTTGTATAAAGACTCTTCCGATTGTAGCCTGTTTCACAGAAATTGCACTCTTTTTGTGTATTAATCATGAATTCATTAAGCAACTTTTAGCTACTTTCACCAAAAAGACATTGAAAACGGGATTTATACCCTGGAATTTTTTCTTTACTTTTCGGAATTGCAGTGACGCTCTTATTACATTACGAAGTAAGTACGCTTGCTTATGCCGAATTTCATGTATTTTACACAACATTAATTACTGAGAAAGAGTGCATTATATGTTAACTCAGACTATTCGTCTTAACCTACCCATTTTTACATTTCCTTCATAAATTAAGCATCCCTTAGACTAAAACGGGTATTGTCCTTGGGTAAATACAACAACCGTGGTGGTGCTTGCCTGAAAGCAGTTAACCTTTTACGTACTACCTACCTTAACTGAGGAGTTGAGGCGGTGGCAAAATCGACTCGAGCGGAGATCAATTTAGGTTTACTAATTCGGTCTTATTCACACGTTAGCGCACTGTGGTGATTTCAGCCCTATGAAACTTGACAAACTTTTTTTATTGTATACAAGGATATTTTAATCAATTCAAAAACAATTTGTCCTGCGAACTTGCCAATTTCATCTTACTTTTAGGCAAAAGTACATTAGATACATACAAGACGATCGCGATCGCCACAGCACTACATGAAGATATTAACAAGTTTTCAGCCTTCTGGTGTGTACTTTCAACAGCTATTACCTCGAACACAGAGAACCCAGCAGATTACCTGATGATTTAGTTAAAAAGATTTTTTACGTAAACTAATTGTAAATTTAAATACTTTTGTTTCAGTAATTTTTTGTCATCTGATGATGAGAAATCCTCAAAATACTTATTAATTGCTGTTGGATAGATGATATTTAGTTATTTCCTTAAAGCATAACAAATGTGTTTCTAGCTAGTGGTTCAAATTAATCAGCGAGTCAGAGCAAAGAGTATTATCTGGACTAACTTTCCAATCAAGTTGGTAGTTTTGCTAACAATCGAGGATTGATTGTTTCGAAAATATTGACAATTGGTAAATTATATGTGTCTACAAACGAAGAATGAAATATCTGTAGTTTTTTGTAGTGAAGTCTATTACTTGTATGACAAGTCAACTTAATTTTTTTATTGATTATTAGAGATTAATTCAAAATCACAGTGGCTTTCAAAGTTGAAAACTGGAGACTATGAACTTTGCAGAACTAGCGTGGTGTTGGGGTGGTGTTTAGACTTGCAGGAAAATTAGGTGGCACAAGTACCCGATCAACTACATGAACGATGCCGTTGCTAGCTGGGATGTCTGGCTGAGTCACCTTAGCGTTGTTGACTGTGATTGAGTTGCTGGCACGATTGACTGCGATTTGAACCGGACTACCCTCAACTGTTTTAACTTCTCCAGATGTCAATTGCTGCGAGGTAATTCCTCCAGGTATGACGTGGTAGGACAGAAGCTTGACTAATTGTTGTTTGTTTGCTGGTTGTAAGAGTTGGTCTAGAGTAGCTTTTGGTAAAGCAGAGAAAGCAGCGTCAGTAGGTGCAAATACTGTATAAGGGCCTGGTGTAGCCAATTGTTCAGTTAATCCGGCAGCTTGCACTGCTTGGATGAGAGTTTTAAACTGTCCTTGACTAGCTGTTGACTTTGCCAATTCTGCTAAATTTTGGGTAGCAATAGTGGGAGTAGGAGTTGGCGTGACGGGCAAAACAGTTGTTGAAGGGACAGTTGCTGTAGGAGTTTCTACAACAGGTTGAGCGCAGGCAGACAGAGCAACTAAGCTACCGATGCCAATAATGTTGAACAATGCTTTTCCTACTATGCCTTTGCTCACTTTCATAGCTTTGTCTAGAATCCAGTTAATAAGTAATTATTAACAATAGTTAATGAATTTGTGAATATAGTCACTTATCTAACGACATAATTTGTCATCAACCAAAAGAGGTAGTTTTTATAAAATTTTGGATATAAAGTCTTTACTAAAAAACGTGAGTTAGATAGACGAGTGCTATTTTGACCTCTCTCGCAGCCCCTCTCCTACATTCGCGCACTTGTACTGAGCGAAGCCTAAGTAGTGTCTCGAATGCGAGTACGTCTCTGAAAGAGAAGAGAGGAGAGGAGAGCAAAAACCCTCCTTATACCGTTTCACCTTCAAATTGATACAGATGGCAGGCAGGGAGAGCAGGGGAGGCAGGGGAGGCAGGGGAAGAAAGAAAAGTGATTTGTATCAAAAATTTCGTGAAATGGTATTACTCGTTACTCCTCCCTCGCCTAAAAGGAGAAGAAGGCTGTTCGGGAGAGGTCTGTCGAACTCACGTTAAAATTTGTTGCAGTAATGTCAAGCAATACTTGAAAGCTAAAGATCCCCGATTTCTCAAGGAAATCGGGGATCTTGTTTTTTACGAATGATTTCGGACTGCTGGTACTTAGATATCTAGATCGGTGAAGTTGAGTTTAGAGCCATAGGTTTCGATAAATTCTCGTCTGGGTGCGACCCGATCGCCCATTAAAATTGTGAAGATGCGATCGGCTTCGGCGGCATCCTCAATTTCGACTTGCTTCATTTTACGAGTTTCTGGGTTCATGGTGGTGTCCCAGAGTTGTTGTGGCATCATTTCACCCAAACCTTTGAAGCGTTGGATGGTGTAGTTGGCGTTAGCCGGAAATTTGGCGATCGCTTGATTTTTGTCGCGATCGCTATAGCAGTACTCATGATTACGTCCCCGTTCTACTTTATACAGTGGGGGACAAGCAATATAAATAAAGCCTTGTTCGATGAGCGATCGCTGATATCGATAGAAGAATGTTAACAACAAAGTCCGAATGTGCGCTCCATCTACGTCAGCATCAGTCATGATGACTATCCGGTGATAGCGCAGTTGGGTGGAATCGAATTCATCACCTTTGACACCTAAACCGAGGGCTGTAATTAACGCTTGAACTTCGTTATTTTTATAAATTTTAGCGTCGTCGGTTTTTTCAATGTTGAGAATTTTACCACGTAGAGGCAAGATAGCTTGAGTACGGCGATCGCGTCCTTGTTTTGCACTCCCGCCGGCTGAGTCTCCTTCTACGATGAATATCTCAGATTCGCCAGGATCGCGAGAACTACAATCTGCCAATTTACCGGGTAATGGCGAAGATTCCAGTACGGATTTGCGGCGAACTAATTCCCGTGCATGACGCGCGGCTTCTGCGGCTTTGAAAGCTTGGATAGCTTTATCTAAAATAGCATCAGCAACGCTGGGATGAAATTCTAGATACTCGGTAAGGACTTCTCCTACCAAAGAATCGACAATTCCCCGGACTTCGGTGTTACCGAGTTTAGTCTTAGTTTGTCCTTCAAATTCGGGATCGGGGACTTTAACCGAAATTACCGCAGTCAAACCTTCGCGGACGTGTTCGCCACTGAGGTTAGGTTCATTCTCTTTAATTTTATTTCGTTTGCGGGCGATCGCATTTAATGTCCGCGTCAGAACCGCCTTCAAGCCTTCTAAGTGCGTACCACCATCTACTGTGCGAATATTGTTAGCAAAACCTAGTACATTATCCGTATAAGCATCAGTACACCACTGTAAAGAAACTTCTACTTGTACGTTGTTGCGTTCTCCCTGCACATAGATAATTTCTTCATGTAGTGGCTGCTTCTCACGGTTCATGTACGCAATGTACTCTTTAATGCCACCCTTATACTCGTAGGTTTCTACCTTGGCTGTATCGCTTTTTAGTAGTTCTAAACGGTGGTCACTAAAAGTAATTTTCACCCCTGCATTCAGATACGCCAATTCCCGTAGGCGACCTGATAAAGTGATGTAATCAAACTCAATGCTAGTAGTGAATATTTGGACATCCGGCTTAAAACTAACAGAAGTTCCAGTTCTAGCTTCTTTGTAAGGCTTGACTTGCAGCTCGCTAACTGGGACACCACGTTCATAGCGCTGAAGATGAACCTTTTTATCTCGCCAAACCGTAACTTCTACAACTTCAGATAAGGCATTAACAACAGAAATACCAACCCCGTGCAATCCTCCAGAAACTTTGTAACCACCGCCGCCAAACTTACCACCAGCGTGCAGTACCGTCATTACGGTTTCCAAAGCCGATTTCCCGGTACGCGAGTGAGTATCTACGGGAATACCGCGACCATCATCTGTTACAGTCACCGAACCATCAGCGTTGATATCCACTTCTATATGAGTGCAATGACCCGCCAAAGCCTCATCGATTGAATTGTCCACCACCTCGTAAACTAAATGGTGGAGTCCTCGCGGTCCAGTGGTACCGATGTACATTCCTGGTCTTTTGCGGACGGCTTCCAGACCTTCCAGAACTTGAATCTGATCGGCACTGTAACTGCTCGTCATGTAAACTCTCCTGATGCGTGGGTTTAAAATCGCCGAAAGGCAAATAAAAGTAAAAACACTCCAAAATTGTAACACAAAAGCCTTGCTGGCGTCTGTAGGGCATTTTCAAGAGAAGTTTATACTGGGGTTGCAGTACCGTGGAAGAGGGCAAGGGAGGCAGGGGGAGCAGAGGGAGCAGGGAGCAGGGGGCAGGGGGCAGGGGGCAGGGAGATGGGGGAGACAAGGGGACAAGGAGATAAACAAAACTCCTAACTCCTAACTCCTAACTCATTACTCATTACTCATTACTCAACACTGTTTTGCCCAATGCCCCATAACAAATGACAAATGACAAATGACAAATGACTAAATTAATTGTGATTTGTGGAGCGACGGCAACGGGTAAATCAAGTTTAGCTTTGGCTTTGGCGATGCGTCTGGGTTCTGTAATTCTGAGTGCTGATTCTCGTCAAGTTTACCGTGAGTTTGATATTGGGACAGCTAAACCAACTGTAGCTGAACAAAAATTGGTGTCGCACTATTTAATAGATATCTGCAATCCAGCAGATATGATGACAGTATCAGACTATCAGCAGCAAGCACAAGCTTTAATTGCTTCTGTTGGTGTTACACCACTGTTTCTAGTTGGTGGCACTGGTTTATATATAAGTTCGATTGTCCAAGGGATGAAAATTCCGAGAGTTGCACCACAAATGGAATTGCGATCGCAGCTTGAATCTCTTGGACAACCACAACTCCACGCAATTTTACAACAAGTCGATCCAGTTGCCGCACAAAAAATTCATGGCAATGATTTAGTGCGAACTTTAAGAGCCTTAGAGGTATATTATGTCACTGGTTATCCCATTTCAGAACAGCAAGGGGAGAATCCGCCCAATTATCCGATTTTGCAAATTGGTTTAGATTGCAATGTTGAAAAGTTGCTTGCTCGTATTCAACAGCGTACTGAGCAAATGATAGCAAATGGTTTGGTCGCTGAAGTGGAGTATCTTTGTCAAAAATATGGCGCTGATTTGTCTTTGTTGAATACTTTGGGCTATCAAGAAATTAAACAATATTTGGCTGGGGATATTTCCTTAGATGAAGCGAAAGAATTAACAATTTTGCACACGCGACAATTTGCCAAGCGACAACGCACTTGGTTTCGAGCATATCCGCAAATTGAATGGTTTGATGCAGATGATCCTAATTTATTAGACAAGGTTTGGCATCGGATAAATGAGTTTATAAGTTGCACAAGTTCGTGAGAATTATAAACTCATACAGAGACGCAAAAACCTTTGCGCTTTTACTCTTAGTGTTCTACAGATTGTCGGGATCTACGCCCATAGCCCGTAGCCTTTCTGCTAGCATTTGGGCACGTTGTTCGGCTATGGAAGCGCGTTCATCTCCAGTCGATAAAACATTACCATCTTGGTAGCACCAGCGTAACCAATTATTTTGTCTGCTTTCAAATTCACCTTCCCACAGAGTTATACCTAAACCAACTTGTTCTAACCAATTTTCTGAAGTTTCAAAGTAGCGCCTTCCTCTAAGTTCATAAACGCATAGTAGTTTTTCTCCTAATTGCTGGTTTGGGTCATATACGATGTAGTAACTAGCCCGCATTTGTTCATAAATTTTAAGTTTTTTGCCCAGTTCATCACCTTCTTTATTAGAGACAATTTCGAGTACCACTTCTGGAGGTTTGCCAAAACGCCAAATCATATAACAACGATTTTGTTTTTCCCACCAATTTTGAGATACTTGCACATCTAAGCTGAGAAAAACGTCAGGTACAATTACGGGTTGACCGTCTGTATGGTAGATGCCGACATTAGCTGCTGCTAAAAAAGTCTGCGGCTGTAGAGAACTGTAAAGAGAACTAATTAAAAGGCGTTTCTGTTTGGAAGTAGCAAAATTATCTAAAGTTTCATTTTCAGTGACTAGCTGATTAGCATCTGGCACATAGTAATCATCATCATTGATTAGAACTTACTGAACCATGACTTTATCCAGTACTTAGGTGATTTCTAGGAAAGAATTTACCAATGGAGGTAAAATGTACCCTTGAT
>NZ_JAVRCK010000036.1:0-80588 GCF_034530815.1 Nostoc sp. DedSLP03 | reverse complement strand
CCCATTGGGGGTGACGGCGACGGCATTTACTGAGTACCTATGACCATTGAGGGTGAATTGTTCCTCCCCTGTTGTCAAATTCCAGACTTTGAGGGTTTTGTCATCGGAGGCAGAAATCACCTGTTGCCCATTGGGGGTGACGGCGACGGCATTTACTGAGTACCTATGACCATTGAGGGTGCGGAGTAAGCGTCCCCCTGGTGGCGTTAAGCTTGGGGTCAAGGGACACAGCCAAGGAGTAGTTTTCTCTTGCTTTATTTGTGCCAATAATGCCTGAATCTTTTCTGGCATTTGCTGATTTAGTAACCTTCCGTGCAATTGACTCGCTAATTGTTGCTTATCTGTTACTAAAACATGCGCTGAGAGTCTTAATGCCCCTTGAATCAATTTGAGATTTTTGACTTTTTCAGAGTTATATTCTGAGTAATTTAATGTCTCTTCACCATCAATTAAATCATAATCATCAATTAGCGGCTGCACGCCAAACTCAGGATAGTTAATCTTGGCAGTGATGAAATCAAAATCAGTCAGAGTTTGGTAATACTTTTCTAAATTTCCCGACTTTACCAAGCTTGGCGCTAAACTACCCAAGTAAGCACGTTGAAAAGCAGGACTTTGTGCCGCTAATTTGTCAGCAAATTCTCCCATATCACGCCATCTTTCCGATCAGGTAATCTGCAATGCGTTGATTAACCTCTTGAAATAGCTTCCGTTTAGAATCCAAAACCCGTTTTGCTTTCAAAAAGTCTAAAAAACTAGCGTGATAAATGCTATGGCAGATTTCTCCTTTTATATCCTGCTGCTTCAAATACTCAACCCACTCTTCTAAAACTAATTGCACATCATATTCATCCTGTTCAGCAATAGCCGCTATCATCTCGCAAGGAATTGGTGTACCAATCTCCACTAAAATAAACAGGATAAATACTTTTACTTCTTGGGGCTTTGCATCCATCCCCATACGTTCCCAATGAACTTGATAATAGTCCTTAAGACCATTGGGTAATTGCGTTAAACTCAGGTCTTGATAGTCACCATTAGCAATTCCTGGCAAGACATAGCGCAGGTACATGAAATTATTTTCACTCTTAGTTGCTACCTGCTCAACAAAATCATTCTCATCAATTTTGCGGTCTTGAATCCATTGTCTAAGTGCCTTCTTATGGTCTTCATCGACATTTAAAAATAACCCAATATACTTTTTGATATCTTCACGGCTCAAATTAACATAGTCATTTGCCCTTAAATCTAGCTCCTCCATCGGGACATCTGGTGCAGACAAGCGTTTTTTATCTATAGTATATGGTCGTCTAGTCAGCAGAAAATAGACACGTTCTGGTAGCGCCGTTGGTAAATCTAAAAGATTTCCCCCAGCTTCTTGCTCGACTTCATCCAAAGCATCAACTACAATTACCAGACGTTCGCTAACAGGAATTTTTTTACTAACTTGTTCTAGTAAATCAGCTAAATTAGCCTTCTCGACATTCTGCAACTGGTAACGCTTAGTTAATTGCTGGCGAATACTTTCAAGAAATAGCTCCGCTCGATTGCTACTAGTTTGGCGAATATTAAAATAGCATGGTGATTTATTGTCCCAGACGTATTTAGCAGCAATAGTACTCTTCCCCATCCCCGCATCACCCACTACTGTAAAATAACCACTGCGATTTTTATTGCAAAATTGCTTAAATGCGTCAAAAACAAACTGACGACCACAAAACGAGCGAATTTTTTCTTTAATTAACGACTTAAATTCTGTTGGATACTCGTCTAAATTCCATTTAGGAAAAGGCTGAAACTCTATTGATTTACTTCTTTTAGCAACTTTAATAAATATTTCCCCAAACTCCTCCAACTCCGATCGCAGTTCAATTTTCATCAATCGGATATCAAATTCTGAATCTTTCCCCTGCAAAAACTTTTCTACTTCTTTGTAAAAACCCAAAGGATCGTTTGAAGTATAAGCACTCCAAAAAGCATTTTTAATTTCTCTTTCTCGAAAAAGATTCAGCAGTACTTCGGGCTTATCCACACCATACTCAATTAAAGAATAAACATAAACACCATCAACATCTTTAGGCGGTTGTACTGGGTCAAAATTGAATTTTTTTAAAGTTCTAACTACTGTTTCATTGCGTTGAGCTTGATTAATAACTAGAGAAGCCGCAGGTTTAGCAATACTTTTAAGTACATTAACTACAGGGTCAATATTCATCATTGCTAGCAGTAGAAATAATTTTTACATCTGTAACTTATCCTAACGACAGATGCCAAAATTAAACAAATACACAGTTATATAATAGCGATACCTTTCCTTCTCTACGAGAGGCTGCGCCAATGGAACGTTACGCATAGTTTGTTTAAGAGTAGGAGTACAATAAGCTGCGCTAACGCTCCTTCTTCTCTCCTCCTCGGTGTCCTCTGCGCCTCTGCGGTTCGATTTTCAGACTCATTTAATGCAGTATGAGCACTCACTTATACCTAAAATAAAATGAAACATGGTGCCGCAGCTACGCCCGTCGTAGACATTGCATAGACGTTTTCAGTACCAAGCCCCAAACTTGAGCTTTTAAACTGCAAGTTTCAGGCTCAAAGGTGCAACTTTCAAGCTCAAAGGTGCAATTTTCAAGCTTAAAGGTGCAACGTTCACCCTCAGAAGCTCAACGTTCACCCTCAGAAGCTCAACGTTCACCCTCAGAAGCTCAAAGTTCACCCTCAGAAGCTCAAAGTTCACCCTCAAAAGCTCAACATTCACCCTCAGAAGCTCAACGTTCACCCTCAGAGGCTCAACTGTGGCAATAATTAACCTTGCAACCATCTCAACAAGTAGAAACTCCATAGATGCTTGGACACTAAAGATAGCCATCTATGGTATAGAAATGTATAGAATCTTGTAAAGATATAAAATATAGTCGTTAAATGCACACATTTCTCGCTTCTTCCTCAATGCAGCGGTCTTTACCACCAAATCACTTTCAGCCTATGAAGATTGTCGCACTGGGGGACAGCTTAATTTATGGATTCGGCGACCCAGAAAAAGGAGGCTGGATTGAGCAACTACGGCGATGGTGGATGTTGCCGGATAGTGCCGGTCACATTCTTTATAATTTAGGGGTAAGAGGCGATCGCACGCAACAAGTAGCCCAAAGACTGGAAGTTGAATTTCGCCATCGCGGTGAACTGCGAAATCGTGTTCCTGATTTGATTATTTTATCCGTAGGCGTGAATGACTCAGCCCGGTTGGCGCGTCCCGATGGTCGAAGTTACACAGATTTTACATTGTTTGAAAAAGAAATTGCCTCTCTGCTAGATTTAGCACAGCAACTTTGTCCTGTGTTATTTGTGGGCATGGTGCCAGTGGATGAAGCCAAAATGCCATTTTTAGATTGCTTTTACTACAATAATGCCGACCAGTACCGCTACAAAGAAGCAACTCGAATTGCTTGCAACAAACGGCAGATTCCCTATTTGGATATTTTTGAGCAATGGATGGAACGCGGTGAAAGTTGGCGACTCAAACGCTTGAGTGAAGATGGACTCCATCCCAATACACTAGGTTATCAAGCTTTGTTAGAAGATGTAATCAGTTGGGATGCCATACCTTCTTTACGAGATGCTACGCGAACAATGGACTTTGCTAATGCAGCTTACCATTCTAAATTTGATTATCACCTGAAACCATCCTAATAATTAGGGACTTCCAAAGCAGAGGGACAAGGAAGACAAGGGGGACAAGGGGGACAAGGAAGAAAAGAAGTCTAGTTGAGTAGACAAATTAGATAATTTATTTTTTGGAGTTCCCTTAATATAGATGTGTTGGTGCTTTGGGGGTAGCCGATATTCTCATATTTGCCATCCTCGCAAAAAGCACCACAATCTTCCTAATTTTTTAATGAAGTGAGTCAAAATCTATCTATAAAAACTCTAATTTCTCTATATTATTCATAACTCCTAACTTTTGTACAGACGCGATTAATCTACTTCTAACTTTTGTACAGACGCGATTAATCGCGTCTCTACTCCTAACTCCTAACTCAGCACTCCTATGACACCAACTTTATTTGGTCGCTGGCAAACTCGATTATTATTACTGGCAACTGTCGGCGTACTCGTATCTTTGCCATTTGCAATGGGTTGGATTGGCCCTGGTGCTAACTCGGTTTATTTTTGGATACTTGGTTATGTCGCCATCTTTGGCTTAGGTTGGGATGTACTTTATGACTATCTCCAAAAATCCCGTTGGGATAGAGATTGGCCAGCAGCTTATCAACTTTTAGCTGGTATATGGGAATTAATATTTATATTTTGTGGAGTTAAGTTATTTGGCTTCTTGCCAATACCTTTACCGAAAGAAGAACTTTCACCAGGAGCTTTTTTATTGCACTATAGCATAGTGTGGCTAGCAGTTTTTATTAGTTCCCAAAGTCTGATGCGAATTATCTTCCTTCGTTGGCGTTTTCGGGGCGGGGAGTGGTTGTAAAATTTAAAATTATCAGAAACTAGTTTAATCAAAAATCATAGTAATTTTCAGGTAATTCAACTGTAGGTTAGGGACGCACAAATGTACGTCTTTAGAGTATATCTGAGAAGTATCAAATATTTATAGATCCCCCCTAACCCCCCTTAAAAAAGGGGGGAATAAGAGTCTTAAAGTCCCCCTTTTTAAGGGGGATTTAGGGGGATCTCCAAGGGTTAAATGTATATAAAATAACTTTTCAGACATCCTCTTACAGTCGATTGTGCCTCAAATAGATAAAAAAGGCTATAAATCGCCAATTAACAAATCATCAAAAATCATATATGGCGATTTTCGTTTGGATGCAATATGTTGTATTGACGTACATTTGTGTGCGTTCTTAAGAACAAGATAACTTGGGAAACCAAAGCAATGCATTGCCTGTTGTATCTCATCAATTTACAAACAGCTATCTTATGTTTACAAAATTGGCATTTGTGCTGATGTAGTAGTCATATATGAGTAAAACAGGACAAACTTTAGACTCTAGGGAGATTCTTCAATGCAGAGACATCAATTAAGGAAGTGCAATGTCAAATTTTGATCTGGTTATTCAGCTATTTCTACAACTCACAGTTATTTTAGCAACTTGTCGCATTGTCACGATTATAGGACGCCGCTATCTTAGTCAAACTGATGTTGTTTGCGAAATGATCGCAGGTGTCATGCTAGGGCCATCACTTTTAGGATTGATTGCACCAGATTTTCAGCAATGGCTGTTTCCTAAGCTTCCGATCATCACTGCTGTCGGACTTAAGATACCCAATCCATCAATGTCGATTTTATATGCTATTAGCCAGATTGGGTTGGTAATTTATATGTTTTTGATTGGTTTAGAGTTCAATACCAAACTCTTAAAACATCATATCAAAAGTGCAAGTTTGCTATCGGCGGCTGGGATTATCACTCCTTTTATTTTAGGAGCGATCGCATCTTTTTGGTTTTATCATAATGGCGATTTCTTTCAACCAAAAGTTATGCCTTGGTCAGCCGCTTTGTATCTGGGTGCATCGATGACAATTACGGCTTTTCCAATGTTAGCTCGTATTCTTTACGAACGCGGTCTGACACAAACTCGCTTCGGTACTTTGGCTTTAGGTGCAGCATCGGTAGATGATGCAGTTGCTTGGTGTTTGCTGGCGATTGTACTTGCTAGCGTGAAAAATTCTCTGAGTATAGCCATATTAGCAATTGGTGGTGGCATTTGCTATGTGCTATTTGCGATTTTTCTCGGACAACCTCTACTAAAAGCGTTCACACGGATGACAAAACGCGAAGGTGTGAACAGACAAACCCTGACTTTAATGTTGATAGTTTTGATGTTTTGTGCATGGTTCACCGATGTTACAGGCATCTATGCAATATTTGGTGCTTTTGTCTTGGGAGCAGTGACACCACGCGGAGAATTCGCCCAACAAATTCGCCAATATACGGAGTTTTTAACTACTTCTTTTTTGTTACCGATCTTTTTTGTTTTCTCTGGATTAAATACTCAAATTGGATTAGTAAACACACCTACTTTATGGGGAGTGACGCTATTAATTATTGCGATCGCAATTCTCGGTAAAGGTGTTGCTTGTATGTTAGCTGCCAAATTAGCCGGGGAAAATTGGCGCGAATCTGCAACTATTGGCGCTCTGATGAATGCTCGTGGTTTGATGGAGTTAATCATCCTCAATATTGGTCTAGAACAAGGAATAATTACCCCAACTTTATTCACTATAATGGTTATTATGGCAGTTATTACTACTTTAATGGCATCACCACTAATTGCCTTTTTATTGCACGGTACAAGCTATGATAAATCTTTGACTTAAGCAAATTTAAATCTTAGATGAATTAAGTATCTAGTACTCGATCGAGCTAGTAATAAAAAGTTTTTAGTAAGCGCTTTAGTGCTGAGAAAATTAAGGACTAAAGTCCTTACTACGAACTTGATTACCCATAACGGCTGCAACGGCATCGTAACAATAATTAATATAACAACGAAGTACAAATTATTCTTTGTTGTATCCACAAGCTTGACATTTTGCAGTCTTTTAAAGAATTATCTTAGGGAAACCAGATAGTTAATTTTGAGGAAACCATGCACATAGTTATTCTCGTTCTGGTTGAGGTGCTGATTGTTATTGGGCTTTCACGGCTAGTAGGGCTAGCATTTCGTTCTATTAAGCAACCGCTAGTAATTGGTGAAATTGTCGCCGGAATTATGCTCGGCCCATCTTTATTTGGGTTAGTTGCTCCCCATCTAGCAGTTACCTTGTTTCCACCAGAAACTTTTCCTTTTCTGAATGTTTTGTCTCAGGTGGGACTAATATTTTTCATGTTTCTGATTGGGCTAGAACTAAATCCCAAATACCTTGGAGGGCAATTAGAAGTAGCAGTTTTAACTTCTCATGTCAGCATTTTGGTGCCGTTTTCTCTAGGAACATTGCTAGCGGTGATTCTTTATCCCCTAGTTTCTAATGCAAGTGTATCATTCACCGCCTTTGCTTTATTTTTGGGGGCGGCGATGTCGATTACTGCCTTTCCAGTGTTGGCACGAATCATTACTGAAAACAATTTACAAGGAACGCGTTTAGGAACGTTAGCATTAACTTGTGCAGCAGTGGATGATGTGACTGCGTGGTGTCTCTTGGCAGTTGCGATCGCAGTTGCGCGAACTGGTGACTTTGCTGATGCTGTACCCACAATTATCGCCAGCATAGTTTACATCGGCTTGATATTGACAGTCGGTCGTTGGTTCCTGCAACGCCTTGCCAAACATTACCTGCGTGCGAGACGACTCAGCCAATTACTGCTAGCTGGGATTTATATGGGTGTGGTTGCATCGGCACTAATCACCGAACTAATTGGGATTCACTTAATTTTTGGGGCATTTTTGCTGGGAGCAGCTATGCCCAAAAATGAAGATTTAGTACGAGAATTGGCAATAAAAACGGAAGATTTTGTCCTAATTTTCTTGCTGCCCATATTTTTTGCCTATAGTGGTTTAAAAACGCAGATTGGCTTGCTTAACCGTCCCGAATTGTGGCTTTTGTGTGCGTTGGTTTTAGCTGTAGCGATCGCAGGCAAATATGTTGGTACTTATGTAGCAGCGCGTGTCAGTGGCATTAGTAAACGAGAAGCCTCGGCACTCGGTTGGTTAATGAATACTCGCGGTTTAACCGAACTGATAGTGCTAAATATTGGTTTAGAGTTAAAAGTAATTTCCCCCTTAATATTTACCATGCTGGTAATTATGGCATTGGTAACTACCTTCATGACCTCGCCACTGCTGGAATGGACATATCCTAAAAAGCTGATCAGGTTAGATGTAGTGGAACCGGAGTTAGAAACACAAACAGCTACCACCGCCGCTGATGCCGAAACTTACATTCGTCCCTACCGAATTTTAGTGCCAGTGGCGAATCCGAGTACCCAAAAAGGCTTGGTACAGTTGGCAGCAAACATTGCCCTCAACTCCCGATATCCGGCTGTTGTTAACCCTCTGAGCTTGATTGAATTTGAAGAAGATTATGCCTTTGAAAGTACGCCAGTTGAAGCAGACCGATTAATTGCCCAGCGTCGCCAGCAACTAGAAGAATTGATTAATACGCTCGAACCAGTAGAAACACGCTCTCATGTGCATCCCATCATTCGCATATCTAGTAATGTT
Organism: Nostoc sp. DedSLP03; assembly: GCF_034530815.1. Taxonomy (NCBI): domain Bacteria; kingdom Bacillati; phylum Cyanobacteriota; class Cyanophyceae; order Nostocales; family Nostocaceae; genus Nostoc; species Nostoc sp. DedSLP03. The sequence continues at coordinate 72,414 of NZ_JAVRCK010000036.1, read as the reverse complement.
GCACGGGAAACTGCACAGATTGCCGCACTCAAACAAGTTGATTTAATTCTTGTGGGATGGCATCGCCCAGCTTTTAGTAGCAACCGCTTAGGTGGAAGAGTTGGTCAAATGCTCACTACTGCGCCAGTTGATGTTGCAGTGTTTGTGGATAGGGGAAGCGAGCAATTAGAAAGCTTGTTAGTGCCTTATTCGGCCAATATTCATGATGATTTAGCGTTAATAATAGCTCTGAGACTGCTAATTAATCGTGAGACAAGTCTATTACAAGTTTTGCAGGTTGTACCCGAAAATAACCTCAAGGATGAATTGAGTGATGAGTTAAATACGATGATGGAGCAATTACCGACTAGTGTACGCGATCGCATCGAAATCAAAATTGTTCAAGCTCCAGATCCAATCCAAGCTGTAGTCGAAGCCTCAAAAAATGTAGACCTAACAATTGCAGGCACTAGCCGCACTTGGGGTATCGAGCGTCAAACCTTGGGAAGATATACAGATCAACTAGCCATTCAATGTTGCTCCTCCCTGCTAATTACCCGCCGTTACAGTCCAGTCACCGCTCATCTGGCTTCCATGCTTCCTGATGTTAGTAGTCAAGAGTCAACATTGAGGAGTTGAGAACATGAATCATTTCAACTTCAAATCTTTAAGTTTTTACGGAGTAGCAATAATTTCAGTGCTACTGTTGTTTAAAACTGTCACTGTTTACGGAGAAAACAAACTCAAGGCTCCTCCGTCAGTTAACGGTCGCTATCGTCTAACCCTAGCAAAGAATTTGCCTAACTGTGAAAAATCGGATACTCTGACGTTAAACATTGAGCAGTCAGGTATTTACTTAAATGCCTCTGTATTATCGGCAAACGCTAACGCTGACACTGACGAAAAGCACTCTCTGGCAGGCATCTTCAGAAATCAACAATTAAATTTATCTGGGAAAGTTGGTAAATCAATCCTTTGTAATATTTCTCGCCCGCAAAACGATCCTCTGAACTCAGTCACAATTCAAATGCAACTTGTGGATCAAGGTAATATGACAGGTCAATTAACCGTAAATGATATTCCACAAACTCTGAAATTTACTGCTGTGCCTCAAAAAGCTAATTGAATTGGGTATTGCTAGAGACGCGATGAATCGCGTCTACGGGATTGCAAGCGCGAAGTAAACAGCAATGTAAGTGCATTGTATGGGTTTTATGGAGCAAATAAACAGAATGAATCGTAGACTAAAGACTAAGCAATCTTACCAATGGGGCAAGCAGTTATTTAGCATCAGTATATTAAGTTTTTATGCAGCGATCGCCCTCGAAACTTTTACTAATGCTGGTACACCAGGGGCAAAGCTAAATAATTGGCGTTTTTCTCCCAAAACACAGCAACTCGAAATCAATCTCTCAGCAGGCACAACCCCTCGTTATTTTTACCTGGCCCAACCCTCTCGTTTGGTTGTAGATTTACCGAATACTAAGTTGGGCAAAGTTACCACACAACAAAATTATTCTGGAGCAATCAAAAGCATTCGCATTTCTCAACTCAACGCAAACGATACACGTATTGTCCTAGATTTAGCAGCAGGGACTGTTTTTAATCCCAAAAAGGTACAACTGCAACCCGTTTCCCGAAAAAACTCCACTCGCTGGGTATTACGTCCGGTTATTTCTGGTAAAACTGCTGCCGTAAAATCAGGAAATTCCCCTCCTTCAGCCAAGAAACAACCTCAAACACCCCAAAAGCCGCCCAGTAAACAACCCGTAACCGCTACTAATTCACAATCCCCCTTACTCACAGTTCCGCCTCCATCCAATCAACTGCCCTCAACAATTACTAATAACTCAGGGCAGCCTTTTGTCACCGTACCTCCTTTAAATCCAAATCCATCCTCTCCCTCTCAACAACCTGCTTCGAGTCTTCCCCCTCCTTCTTTCCCAAATCAACCCAGTAATTTAAATAACATTCCTCCTTTAGGGGTGTCGGAATTTCCAATTCCAACAATCCCCAACGATCCCGAACCCCAGGTAATCGAGTTTGGTCAACCTTTACCCAAAACTAAATAAAAATAGGGAATTGGGTATGGGGCATTGGGCAAACAGGGCATTGGAAAAGAGGGGGCAGAAGGCAGAAGGCAGGAGGTAGGAGGCAGAAGTTCTTTAATTTTGAATTTTGAATTTTGAATTTTGAATTGATTTCTCCCCCTGCTCCCCTGCTATGCCCTAATAAATGAATTACTTTCCTCCAACTAACTCCTTCACCTTGTTGATGATGCCGACTGGATCGATACCTTGATATGGGTACTGTTCCCACAAACCGCCGCAACCTTCTTTATAAGTTCCAAGATGGGCATATTTGGGAGTCAACCCTCGCTCTAGTAGCCAGGAACCGAAACGGCTGCCTAAGCCAGTGCGACGGTTGAAGGGTTCTACTACAAGCACAAAAGGAGCGTTACCAACTTTGGTAATCATTTCTTCATCAATGACGTTTAAAGTTGTTTTGTTAATTAAACCAACGTCTAACCCTTCTTGCTTCAGACGCTCTACAGCATCAACGGCACGGTAGAGAGCATCGCCAAAACTGATAATGTAGCCTTGTGTCCCTTCTCTTATAACCTCATCTTTACCGGGAACAAATTTGTAACCGCTTCCAAAGAAGTCATTGCCGTTACTGTCCTGAATATTGGGCACTTTGGAACGGGTGGAGAAAATAAACCGCAGTCCAGGCTCATGGAATACAGCTTCTACACAAGCTGTCATTTGATTATTATCTGCTGGGAAGTACAACTGTGTTGGGTAGCCATCATCCAAGCCATTGTCGGCAAACATATTATTTATACCAAAGTGGCAGCTGTTATCTGCCATGTCATCTATACCCGCATGGGAAAAATGACACAGAACATTGGAATAGTTTAGCCGTGCCATCGTGATTTCTGAGATACACATTTCTAAGAAGGCGCTGAAGGTCGCAAAAATACCTTGCTTGCCCTCGTCCATCCCGAATCCAGCCGCCGCAGAGAAGTTGCTCCGTTCCATGATGCCGGAGGAAATAAATATTTCTGGGTATGTTTCATGAATTTTCTTCAAACCGCAGGAGCCTTCTAAGTCACTATCAATGACCTTGACTTTTTCTTTACGCTCCGCTTCACTCATGCGACTGAGGACACCCACCACGGCTTCACCAAATACACTGCGGTTAGCGCCCCATTTATCGCCAGAACCTAGAAATGTATATGTTTGTTTGGGTTTCTCAATACTTTTAAGGTATTCCACAGCCGCAGTTTGTCCGCGAGATTCTAGATATTTAACTGCTAAATCTACAGAAATGACATCATGACCATGAATGGAACCTTCTAAACCTTCAATACCAGGACACATCGGGCGTTTATTGATAATAGCGATCGCTCCGGGAGTATTCACAGCTTCGCAAATCCGACGGTATAAATCGTCTAAGTCTTCGCCGTCTCCCTGAAGTACTTTCAAACCATGCCCTTCTAAGGTTTTGGCGACGCTGAAACCAGGTAAATATTTAGAAGGATGTCCGGCGATCGTTACATCGTTGTCATCAATGAGCAGTTTGACGTTGAGATGTTGAGCCACAGCCAAACGAGCAGCTTCGGCATCGTTACCTTCTTGTTGCGAACCATCAGAACCGAGACAGAAAACAGCCTTGCCTGGATTTGCCATTGCCACACCATTGATGTAAGGCCAAATATGGCCCAAGCGCCCAGAACTAAATTTCACACCAGGAGTTAGTTTTAGTTCCGGGTGTCCCGGTAAATTGGAATGTGCTTGCCGATAATGTAAAAGTTGCTCGGCGGGTAAATCACCATGCAATGTTGCCATCAGATATTGGGTGGCGACTCGATGTCCTGCTTCATCAAAGAAAATCGGCACAAATTGCTCCGATGCTCCCCGGAAAAAGGCATCGAGAATCATCACCTCTGGCACTGTATCGTACGGCCCGCCAGTATGACCGCCGACTCCGCTAGCAGCGCCAGTCGCTGTAAAAAAGACGATCGCATCTCGGCAAAGTTGAATATTCGCTTTGAGAGTATCTCGTTGTTCGGCAGTGAGGCTGGAATTTGCGGGATTGAGCGCTAAAGGTTTGTAAGCACCGAGATCGATCGGAAATTGGGTATTCATAACAGTCATGGTTTATTGATTGAATAAAAAACAATTTGAACAGACGGAATGCGCGATCGCACTACAAAAAAATTGTTAAAACCCTCATTGGGCAACAATTATCCAAATTCAAGTCAACCACTCGGAACCATTGTGGAACCGTGTGATTTCATCAAATGCCAAAATCAATACATGCAATTGTGCATGAATGTGCTTGAATTCAATTGAAGTTACGGATTACCGTACAGAGACTTGCATATCAATAAGTATAAACTCACAAACGTGCAATTTCAAGTTCAAAAACGCAATTTCAGGAAAATTAATTATGCTAACTGCTGAACGACGACAATTTATCTTAGAAATTCTGCGTCGTGATAAAAAGGTACTTTCGACAGAACTTAGTGCTGTTCTGAAAGTTTCTGAGGATACGATTCGCCGGGATTTGCGAGAACTGGCACAAACCGGACTATTGCAACGCGTTCATGGGGGAGCGCTCCTGAAATCTCCAGCCACCGCTAGTTATGCCGATCGCCAAAAGCAAGCGCCAAAAGAAAAGGAAGCGATCGCTCGCACAGCAGCAAAATTAGTTAGTACAGGGCAGGTGGTGATTTTAGATGGAGGTACGACAACTCTCCAAGTAACCCGTCATTTGCCCCTAGATTTGCACGCAACAGTGATCACAAATAGTCCGCCAATCGCAGTTGCTTTAGCAGAACATCCCCATATAGAAGTTGTGATGTTAGGTGGACAACTCTACAAAAAAGCCTTGGTGAACGTCGGTACTGTCACCATTGAGACATTACGGATGATTCGTGCAGATTTGTGCATGTTGGGAGTTTGCAGTTTGCATCCAGAAGTTGGGATTAGTGTACCTAACCTAGACGAAGCCCATGTCAAACGAGCCATGATTGCCGGATCGGCTGAGGTAGTCGGATTAGTCACAGCAGAAAAATTAGATACGGCTGCTCCTTATCTCGTGGAGTCCATTCATGCCCTAACTTACCTAGTAACAGCACCGACAGTATCTAATAATATGCTGAGTGCCTACAAAGCTTTAGGTTTAACAATTATACGTGACGAGTACGAATGAGGTGATGAAGGGAGGTGCGATCGCAGGGGACTGGGGATTGGGGAGACAAGGGAGACAAGGGGACAAGGAAAATAATTCCTCACTTCTAACTCCTAACTCAGCACTCAGAACTGTTTTGCCCAATGCCCCATGCCCCATGCCCCATTCCCAATCCCCAAATCTAAAATCTATCCGTTTCTTGAGGTGTTCCAACTGCTCCCGGTTGAGCAGTGAAGAAGTTTTGAGCAGCTTCATTCTGATATATACATCTAATATCAGGTTTATCACTGTCCAAGTTCCCTGTGAAACCAAAAGTGTTCAGGCGATTTTTGCACTCATTTACCTGTTCGGATGTCACCAGCTTACGTTGCTCTAAAAGCGCCCAGTTATTTTGTCGCAGCACGCATCCAGGACGCATACTCGGCTGGGAAACATAAACATTAAAGGGGTTGAGAGTGACAAACAGTCTAGCGTCCATCACCATCGCGCTGGCTCCGTACTGCACGCAAATTTCCGGGTTCGGTGCTTTGGTGTCTATAAATTCACGAGAAGCCACGTTTGCTGGTGCCAATGTGGTTGTAGAACTAAAAGCAATACCAATCCCAATTCCCAAAATCAACACCCCTCCCATAATTGCGATGGTGGTGAAGTTAAATAGAGGGGATTGGAAAATAGAGGGTTTAGAAGTAGTAGCCGATCTACCAGTAGATTTACGTCTCATTGTTGCTTAATCACCTTCACGCCAATTTGGGAGGGAGTAGTCTAAAGTTTTTTCTCCCTCTTTCAGTATGCCTATTCTTGACTGTAATTGCCTGTGATTTTCTTTGCAATATTCTTGTTAAATAAGAAAAATACTAGTTTATCTAGATATTGGCACAAAATTTTAATACTTTTAATTGTTATCAGATATTGCTATTTACTTTCACAATTGATCTAGTCAGAATGCTTAAACTATCTAACTTTTGTTGTTAATTATTCAATTTTTCGGATGAGATATTTTTGTTTCCCCTAGTAATTGATGTGTAAAACAATGTAAATTAAGATTTAATGAAATTTTAAGAACTAATTGAAAGCAAGTGACATCTCAAAGAGCGCTACCTTCGGGCAAAAGGTTCAAAACTTCGCAACTTCAAATCTTCCTGGCTGATAGTCTGACTATTTTTTGGGGAGATTGGCTAGATTTACGCGTGAGAATTTTACCAGTTGCTGCATCAGGTTTAATATCGCCACTGATATATATTTTAGCTTTTGGCTTGGGTTTAGGTAGTTCCATCAAACCCGGTTCGGGAATTAGTGGTAACTATGACAACTATTTGGAATTTATATTACCGGGAATGGTGGCGCTGTCGTCGATGACAGTTAGCTTTGCTGGAACGACATTTTCAATTTGTGGAGACAGATTATTTACCAAAACCTTTGAGGAATTGTTGTTAACTCCCATAAATCCCTTAGCGCTGTACATCGGTAAAATGCTGGCGGGAGTCGTGCGGGGTTTGATGACTTCCGGTTCCGTGATTTTGGTAGCGTTGCTTTTAAGTGGAAACTGGAATTTTGTCAACCCACTGTTTTTACTGTTAGTGGTGCTCAATTGTGCGGTATTTGCTGGATTAGGAGTGATTGTAGGGTTGAGTGTGCGATCGCTCGAATCAGTTGGACTCTACAACAACTTTATAATTATCCCGATGTCATTCTTAGGGGCAACCTTCTTTGACCCTGGTACATTACCGGCAGCCCTTAAAGTCGTAGTTTACCTGTTACCGTTAACCTACGCCAGCATTGGACTGCGTGCAGCTGCCCATTTACCCTTGTCTCAGTTTCCTTGGTACAGCATACCAATTTTGTTGGTGGTTGCGATCGCTCTTTCTCTCTGGGGTGGTTATAAGTTTGCTCATCAGCAAGATTAAAGTAATTCGTAATTCGTAATTCGTAATTCGTTAAAGCATTGATTACAACCTGTGCTTTAATTGTTGAATTTTCTGTAAAACTTTTTCCCGATGCTGCGTCAGCTTGATCCATCGGGGTAGGCGACTGGCAAGACTGCCATTGTGCCAGCCTAATGACTCATCTGGCAAGCGTTCTCGCAACCTTGATTGAACATAGCTTTCCAGGAAGTTCAAATGAGCTTCATTATATGCCCATAGCAACTGACCGCAACAAGAGATTTGTAGCCACAAGGGCAAGCCAAAAAAATGGTCTAATATTCCATAGTGAGAATTTCTTTTATGCCTGTAATTGTTCTGCAACAATAGCAGTGCAGATTTTCGTTTAGCAGAATTTGACTGTTGTTTTGTATAGCTACAGTGCTGACAGGTAATTCTTTTCATGGAACTGAGACTTGATTGCTCAGAGTTTACAGTCAATATCTTGGCAATGCCATTGCATTGGGGACAACATACTAAAATTTCTTGCTCAAAATCAGAAAGCCGTTTGCCATAGTCTCTAAATCTTATAACCATTTCATCTCAAACCTGCTACGTAGCGCCCCGTTAAGACAGTAATGAAGCATAGTTCATTAAGAGTCAGGATAATTACTTATAATCCACATCTTGTCTAATCTGTCAATGTATGAATTCTAATTTGGATTTTTTATAAAGATTGCGTGAAATTACTAGTTATCGTGATAAAGCATTACAAGAATTGCTTTATAAATCAACCTATGAGTAAATATCAACTCAGGAAGCAAGCATACATTAACCACTATTTATCTAGCTGATAAGTAGCGGTTGAAAAATGAGTTTTTGCTGTTTGATTTAAACCATGCCGTGTAGCATTCTGCGAATCAATATCAAAAGGACACAAATATGACTAGAATTGCCACAAAAATAGCCTTGTCTGTTCTAGGAACAGCAGGAATTAGTTTTTTGTCTTCGACACCAGCAAGAGCTGTCATTTTTGTAGAACCCATTGTGACGACTAAAAATCAAGCCATACTCGATATCAAAAAACCAAGAACCCTTACAGGGTTTCTACCAGGGGAAGTAATAGAATATGGTGTTCCAGATGTAGCTAATAACTTTGTAAATGCCACTGGTTACGATATAAAAAGCTTGGTCTTTGATTTAAAAACGCTGTCCTATAGTAATCCGAATTCTACTCCACCATTTGAGAATGAACCAGTCGAGTGGGGAGATGTTAATGGAGATGGGAAGATTGGTTCCTCTGTTAACCCCGATCTTAAGGATGTTTTTAAAGACATTACTATCAAGGGTAGTACTATCACTTTTAGTGGTGGCGTCATCCCTAATGGAAGCCTATTTTACAATCCATTCGCTAGCCTACCTAATTTAGCGCCAGGTGCTGGAATCATTCCACCAATTCCAGCAGATCAAGAAGATAAAGACGGGCCCATCAGAGTGGCTTCTTATTACACCGCTGTTCCTGAATCAACTAACGTTTTGGGTGTACTGGTTTTTGGCGCTTTAGGCGTAGCTTTAAGATTAAAGCGATCGCTCTGTTAAGAGGACTGGGGGGGCAGGGAGCAGGGGGAGAAATCAATTCAAAATTCAAAATTCAAAATTCAAAATTAAAGAACTTCTGCCTTCTGCCTCCTGCCTCCTGCCTTCTGCCTCCTCTTTCCCAATGCCCAATGCCCAATGCCCTCATTCTGTAATTAACTCACGATACACTGTCATTGTTTCCTGATGGACGCGGGCAACACTCAGCCTGTCTAAGTTTTTCTTTGCCCGCTGTTTCCACTCTTGCAGCATCTCGGCATTACTCAGTAATTGCACTAAAACCCCAGCTAAAGCATGACTATCTTTTGCTGGCACTAAAAGACCTGCTCGCCCGTTGTCTAAAGCTTCAGGAATCCCGTCTACCTGAGTGCCGACGATCGCAGTTCCAGTTTCTCTAGCTTCCGAAAGCACCAAAGGGCAAGGGTCACGGTGAGAAGCCAGCACAAATATATCACAAGATATTAGATAGCGTTGAGGTTCTGGTTGGAAGCCTTCAAAATGAATGCGTTCTTTTACAGAAGTTGCTTGTGCCTGTGCCTCAAATAGCTGTTTATCAGGGCCATTTCCTACCAAATAAAGATGGGCTTGGGGAAAATCTGAGGCAATTTGTTCAAAGGCAGCAATTAACTCAGCAATTCCTTTGCGTTGATACATCCCGGCGACAGTGGCGATCGCTGGATGCTGTAATGGTAAAGGTTGATAATCTTGTATTTGTCGGGTGCGGGGACTGCCTAAAGTCCCATTACATACCACCCGCAACTTATGTTCTGGAATACCACGCCTAATCATAGAATCACATACAGCCTGACTGACAGCAATTACTCTGTCAGCTAAACCCATCAGCAAGCTAGCACGCTGAAATTCATTGTGGACTGTAGAAACTAAAGTATATTTGCGTCCCTTAAAAATGCGTGCTAATATTACCCCCGTCATCATGTGAGCATGAACAATATCCGGCTGAAATTCAGCTGCGATCGCTCGGTAACGTATAGCTGCTTTAATCGTATTTAGCAATTTCCTGTTTTGGTCTAAGTAGTAATGTTTGACACCAAAAATATCTAGTAAAGCCTCGTATTCCCCACCAGCAGAAACAACCGCGACCTCATAACCAGATTTTGCCTGTAGACAAGCCAGATCCACAGCCACATTCACAATACCGTTACCTATTTCTTGAACGTGGTTTAAAATATGTATGATTCGCATAATCTTTGAGACGTGTATAAATAATAAAGATAAGTAACTGAATAAAAATCAACATAATTATTGAGGTCTTCAGCGACAACTAAAAAGTAGTCAGTAGTGCGTAAAATTGACCACTGTCTACTGATTAAGAGCGCTTCTAACCAGTTACTTAGCTTAAAGACTTATTCAGTAACGGCTCAATAAATCGGGGTAAAACTCCCAAATTCTGAAGGCTGAATCTGCTATTTAAAGTTGCTATAACCTTATTTTCTATTTCTTAATACTCTGGGATCGAACTCTAGTACACCACAGCAGATATATAAATTCCATTTCACACAGCAGTCAAAACAGAGAATAAAAAACTGGCAGAAATCCCGTAAGTGATGGCTACCTACTATTTGTCCAATCGGGTACTTCTACACAAGTTAATTATAATTACGGTAAGAGTGATTACACTACCACATTGGCAACTTTGAATAATTTCACAGCTCCCGATCTGGTAATTGGTAGTAACGTCCTCATCTAGTACTGAGAGTTAGACTGGGCGCTCATGGGCAAGTCCACCAGTGGCACAGAATCTAATTCTAAATTTTGAAGACTGGCGCTTTTATTCTGGGCATTTTGCCAGACATCATAGTACAACTCAATCAATACAAGTTTACGAACCTGAGAATTGTTTCCTTGAGAGCGGCGTGATGAAATAGCAGTTAGCAAAAACTTCCAAGACCGAGGAGAAAGTATAGATGGATCTATCATTGAAAGAAAACTCTTGAGATTTTTTTGCTTCAGTGCAACTAAAATCCAATGGAGTCTTAGGTAATTTTTTATATCCTGAAAGACAGGAATCTTTGAGCGATGTTGCTCATTTACTAAGGCGTAAATTTTTTCCTTCATTAAAATATTTGTCGCCAACCGCCGAGACAAAGAAAACTTCTGATTATATGCACCCGGCCAAATAGTGCGGTAAGCAAGACACTGATTGAAGAAAATAGCATCGCCAAACTGAGCAATCCGAATCCAGGAATCGATGTCATCACAGTTAGCATCGAGTGTGGAGTCCCAACCACCACTTTGTAGAAAAGCATCACGTCGACAAGCTACTTGTACAGGTGTGCCAAAGGGTACAAGCTCTAAAAGCATCCCGTAGTGAATATCGGCTTGGGGGATATAAAAAGCTAAACCGGGGCCAACTTGGGGGGTGCGAGAGAGTTCAACTTCATTGCCATCCACCTGAGCCGCCACACAAGAGCAGATTACAGCATCGGGACGAAGTGCGATCGCCTTTGCCATCTCTTCTATGCAGTTAGGCGCTAAATAGTCATCATCATCTAAAAACTTAATCCAGTCGCCGCTAGCTTTGGCAACTCCAGCATTTACCGTTGCTGCATGACCAAGGTTTACTTCGTTACGATGGTAAACAACCTTATCCCCTAAGCTTTTGAGATAGGTTTGGGTGTCATCATCATCAGAACAATCGTCAGCAACAACCACCTCGCACTCGATTGTTTGGTTACGAGCCGAATTAATTGCTCTTTTGAGCAAATTCAAGCGATTATAGGTACTGATGACGATGCTAAATTTCATAAATTTTTCCTTTGTAATACGGCATTCTGCAATATAGCTTCGATCTTTAAGCTGTTGTATCAGTACAATTATCAATCCTAACAAGTAGACTGAAATAGGATTATCGATTTATCATTGATGATCGTGAGTTTTTTTCAGCAGACAGAAAGACTATGAACGCTCAAGAGATTATCCGCTCCATTGAAGCGGAACAGATAAAATCGAATGTGCCCGAAATTTATGTGGGCGACACTGTAAAAGTGGGAGTGAAAATCAAGGAAGGCGAAAAATACCGCGTGCAACCCTACGAGGGAGTTGTGATTGCCAAGCGCAATGGCGGCATCAACGAAACTATTACAGTTCGTAAGGTTTTTCAAGGCGTGGGCGTTGAGCGGGTATTTCTGTTGCATTCTCCCCGGATTGACAGCATCAAAGTGTTACGTCGAGGTAAAGTCCGACGTGCTAAACTGTATTATCTCCGCGATCGCGTAGGTAAGGCAACCCGAATCAAGCAACGGTTTGACCGCCCTTTGTGATTCGTCCTGCAAAAGAAAAAGAATGGGAGAAATCTCAAGCTGCAAGCGGCATCTGCCGCTGATTTGCTTTCAAGGGCAAAATTAAGCTATGATATAAATCGCATATTGCGTTAAACTAAAATTTAGTTCAGCGCAATCACTGAATCAAAAACAGCTTGTGCGCTCTTAGTTCAGTTGGTAGAACGCAGGTCTCCAAAACCTGATGTCGGGGGTTCAAGTCCTCCAGGGCGCGCTCAAGAGCAAAAAACAAAGCCCGAAATAATTACGCAGCTGCTAGTATAGCAGTTAGCGCTAATAATTTCGGGTAAACTTATTGTATTTGCAGTTGTTTTGCTGAGAGCAAGTAAAATAGAGTCGAAACTGCAAACCTAGATGACAATTAAACAGGATCTAGTATTAAGAAACGGGGGATAAACAGTTGTGGCCAAAAAAAGTGAAGCAGAATTGCCAGAAAGCGCAAATGGGTTTAGCTTTGGCAACTTCATACAGGGAACCAAAGAAGAACTTGAAAAAGTAGTTTGGCCCAGTCGGAAACAGATAGTGAGCGAATCCGCCGCTGTGTTGTTAATGGTGGCACTCTCCGCATCTTTGATATACTTGGTCGATGGATTGTTTCATTGGGCAGCAAAACAGGTGTTCTAATGAGTTTTGCAACAGATGAACCACGCAACTCAATGTTGCAGTCAGAAGAAACAGCAGAAACAGCAGAAGCAGCAGAAGCAGCGTCAAAAGAAGCACGCTGGTATGCAGTACAAGTAGCTTCAGGCTGTGAAAAGCGTGTAAAGACTAACTTAGAGCAACGCATTCAAACTTTTGATGTCGCTGACAAAATTATCCAGGTAGAAATTCCACAGACGCCAGCGGTGAAAATCCGCAAAGATGGCAGTCGCCAGCATACAGAAGAAAAAGTTTTTCCTGGTTATGTGCTGGTGCGAATGATGATGGATGATGATACTTGGCAGGTGGTACGCAACACCTCTCATGTAATTAACTTTGTCGGTTCAGAACAAAAACGTGGTAGCAGCAAGGGTCGCGGTCATGTCAACCCCATACCACTAAGTTCTTCAGAAGTTGAACGTATATTCAAACAAACCAGCGAACAAGAAGCTGTTGTCAAAATTGACATGGCTACTGGTGATAAGATAATGGTGCTTTCTGGTCCATTTAAAGACTTTGAAGGCGAGGTGATTGAAGTCTCTCCAGAACGGAGTAAACTTAAAGCCTTGCTCTCAATTTTCGGCAGGGATACACCAGTAGAATTGGAATTTAATCAGGTAGAAAAACAGAGTTAAATACAAATGGCGAAGAAAGTAGTGGCGGTCATTAAACTGGCCCTGAATGCTGGAAAAGCCAATCCAGCACCGCCAGTTGGCCCCGCCTTGGGTCAACATGGTGTCAACATCATGATGTTTTGTAAAGAGTATAACGCCAAAACAGCAGACCAAGCTGGAATGGTGATACCTGTAGAAATTTCGGTTTTTGAAGACCGGAGTTTTACATTCGTACTCAAAACGCCACCCGCATCAGTACTGATTCGGAAGGCAGCGAAAGTTGAAAAAGGCTCAAATGAACCCAACAAAAAGAAGGTTGGGTCAATAACCAAAGCACAATTGCAAGAGATAGCCCAAACCAAACTCCCCGACCTCAACGCCAACGATATCGAAGCGGCAATGAAGATTGTGGCAGGAACGGCTAAAAATATGGGTGTAACAGTCAAAGATTAGTCATTGGTCATTAGTCATTAGTCAGTAGTCATTAGAAAAAATCAACAAATCACAAATGACGAAGGACAAATGACATAGACGCGCCAGCGGCTTCCCGCAGGGTAGGACAAATGACAAAGGACAAATAACTAAAAATTATTGGGGGAGAGGCGAGGCTTCGGAATTACCCCAGGAGAACAAATGGCAAAAATATCGCGTCGTTTGCAGGGTCTGCAAGCAAAAGTAGAAGATAAGGACTATCAACCGCTAGAGGCTTTAGCCCTTCTCAAAGACACAGCAACAGCTAAATTTACTGAAGCTGCGGAAGCGCATATCCGGTTAGGAATTGACCCCAAATATACAGACCAACAGTTACGGACAACGGTAGCACTGCCCAAAGGTACAGGACAAATCGTCCGGGTGGCGGTGATAGCCAGAGGCGAAAAGGTAAACGAAGCCAGCAGTGCTGGTGCTGATTTAGTTGGGTCAGAAGAACTAATTGACGAAATCCAAAAAGGTAGACTGGATTTTGACAAGCTGATTGCCACACCCGATGTGATGCCACAGGTGGCAAAGCTGGGTAAGTTGCTAGGGCCGCGTGGTTTGATGCCATCACCCAAAGGTGGAACTGTAACATTTGACTTAGCAGGTGCGATCGCAGAATTCAAAGCAGGTAAATTAGAATTCCGAGCTGACCGAACTGGTATTGTCCATGTTATGTTTGGTAAGACAACCTTCTCGCCTGAAGATTTGTTAGTTAACCTAAAGGCATTGCAGGAAACAATTGACCGCAATCGTCCTTCAGGAGCTAAAGGTCGTTATTGGCGCACATTTTATGTGTCAGCCACAATGGGGCCATCAATTAAAATTGATGTCACCGCCCTACGAGATTTGAAACTGAGCGAAGCTGGTTAATTTTTAGTCATTAGTCCTTAGTTATTTGTCATTTGTAAAGGCAAAGGGCAAAGGACAAAGGACAAATGACAAATGACAAAATTAAATAGGCAAAGCCGGAGACAGCAGGTGCTAACAGCTTAAATATCCTGCCGAGGTTAAAACTCTAATTGTCAGAATTACCACCCACAAAGGTGTGATAACTATGGCGTCAAGAGTTTTACTACTCAACCCCGGCTATATTAGCTGGGGTTTGTTGTTTGGGTTCAGGTTGAGAAAAAACACAACTAGGGCACTTCCCCGATTGTTTTAAGGAGGTGAGATTGGAATGGGTAGAACACTAGAAAATAAACAAGAAATAGTAGCTGACCTCAAAGAAACTTTGAGTGAGTCAACTCTGGCACTGGTAATAGAGTATCAGGGACTAACTGTTGCTGAAATTACCGATTTACGGCGGCGGCTGCGTCCTAGTGGCACCGTTTGTAAGGTGACAAAGAACACCTTAATGGGCATTGCTATCAAAGACGATGAAAAATGGCAACCTTTGTCGGAATTGCTCAATGGTTCTTCCGCATTTTTGCTGGTAAAAGATGATTTTTCATCGGCAATTAAGGCATACCAAGAATTCCAAAAAGCCACCAAGAAGACAGAACTTCGTGGTGGTGTACTGGAAGGTCGCCTACTCAAAGAACCTGATGTCAAGATACTAGGAGACTTGCCATCTAAGGAACAACTCATTGCTCAAATTGCTGGAGCTATCAATTCTTTGGCTACCAAGATTGCTGTGGGTATCAACGAAGTTCCTGGTTCGCTGGCTCGTGCTTTGCAGGCTGTGGCTGACCAAGAGCAAAGTGGTGGTAGTACCGAAACTGCTGCTGTTCAAGATAGCAGCGCCGAAACTGCTGCTGAATAGACTTCGTGGTTCATCAGTCGAAAGTCAAAAGTCTATAGTTAAAGACCAATGACTTATGACAAATAAATAATCAAAATTACAGGAGTTATATCAATGTCTGCTGCAACCGATCAAATTTTAGAACAACTAAAAGGTCTTTCTTTGCTGGAAGCTTCTGAGTTAGTCAAGCAAATTGAAGAAGCTTTTGGTGTAAGTGCTGCTGCACCTGTTGGCGGCATGATGATGATGCCTGGTGGTGGTGGTGCTGCTGCTCCTGCCGAAGAAGCTGTTGAGCAAACCGAGTTTGAAGTGGTTCTCGAATCAGTCCCAGCTGATAAGAAGATTGCTGTACTGAAGATTGTCCGGGAATTGACCGGTTTGGGTTTGAAAGAAGCTAAAGACTTGGTAGAAGCTGCGCCCAAGGCAGTTAAAGAAGGTGTTGCTAAGGATGCTGCTGAAGATGCTAAGAAGCGCATCGAAGAAGCTGGCGGTAAGGTGACTGTTAAGTAGTCACAATTCTATTACCAATTTTTTATTAAGGAGCTTAACTTAGGCTCCTTTTTTTATCGTAGAGTCTTCTGTTGTTTATGGAAATACTATTAAGTATTGCAACGCTCATTTGTTGAAACATCTTCGCGCTCACAAACGAGATTGCTAAGATCAGCATTAAGAATTTAGTCTTGCCAAGCTTATGCCTTCACCATTTCCAGGGATGAACCCCTACTTAGAAAATCCTGAACTGTGGCCGGAAGTTCACAGTCGATTAATTATAGCGATCGCAGATGCAATTGCTCCTCAACTGCGACCGAAATATCGAGTGGCGGTTGAGAAACGGGTATATCAAATGACAGATGAAAATTCTATTTTAGTTGGGATTCCTGATGTTGTTGTAGGACGTTCTTTAACAAACACAGAAAAAGAACCGTCTAATATTGCAGTAGCTGCACCGCCTAAAAAACCGATAACTGTCAACGTTCCCATTCTAGAGGAAGTACGAGAAGGATACCTAGAAGTTCGGGAAGTGGGAACAGGAGAAGTTGTAACAGTGATTGAGATTCTATCACCAAAAAATAAGCGGACTGGGGAAGGAAAAAAGGCATACGAAAGTAAACGTCAGCAAGTATTAGGTAGCTTCACTCATCTTTTAGAAATAGACTTGCTGCGTGGTGGCGAACCTATGCCAATCTTGGGTAGTCAAATTAAATCAGACTATCGCATTTTGGTAAGTCGCAGTGAATCTCGCCCCAAAGCAGAATTATACCCCTTTGGGTTGCAAGAGCAGATTCCAGCTTTTTTGTTACCCATACATAGAGGCGATACAGAACCATTAGTAGACTTGCAAGCATTAATACATGGCGTTTACGATGCCTACGGCGGGCTGCGCCAACGCGCTGGATTTGATTTGGCTATAGACTACACTCGTGACGCAGTTCCGCCCCTTGAAGAAATTGATTCAGCTTGGGCAGATGAGTTGTTAAAAGAGCAAGGGTTACATTAAGTTGAGTTGATTTGCTTTCTTACCCATTGACGAAAGGCTCTAAGCGTTGGACTTCTACCTAAAGTTCGGCTTTGTTCGACAAATCGGGGAATTTCTTTAACAATTGGCAAGTTGGGAAAGCTAGGACTAATTTCAGACTCAATGTATTTGCCATCCTGAAGAATATTAATTTGTAGCTTGCCATTTTCATATCGCCACAGTTCAGGAACTCCTAATGCTTCGTAAGCATCCAGTTGAGTTTTGGAAGTAACATCAACTTCAATTGCAAGGTCAGGTGGCGGGTCAACCCTCAAGTCTATTCGCTCTTTACCAATCATTTGAGCATGATTTTGAATGTAGAAAGAATCATCAGGCTCTACACCAAAAGCCATATCTTCACGTTTGAAAGTGGTTGAGCCAAATGTTTCACAGTCAATCTCTAACTCTTCCAACAGAATTTTCACCAAATCCCCAAGGATGACTTTGGCTTTCTCATACTTTGGTAATGGCATTCTCATCTCCAAAGTTCCCTGGCTGTAAGCCAATCGAGTGGCTCGATGGTCGCCAAGTTCTTCTAAAATTGCCTCAAATTCTTGCCAGCTAACATCGTGGAGTATTACTCTATGTCCCGGCGGAACACTTAATTGTTGCAATTGAAGTGTTACCATTACTTACCATTGAAATTTCAGGTTTAGATTGTAAAAGCCAAGATGTAACTATCGTAGCAAAAATAATATTTAACTATCAAACTTTTGATTTATGATATGTGCAAAAACGAAGTTTTGTTACTTTAGCGATATTTTAGGGAAAACTATAACTGTAGCTTCTTTATTAGAACAAAATTGAGAAATAGTTATAGATTTAAATAGATTAATTTGGACTAAAAACATAACACCTATAGATGGTGAAATTTGGGCTTATGAAAACATAGATACTATATATCCAGATTTAAAGATTTTTGCTTTACATTGGAGAAATTTAAAAGGTAGAGACGAAAATAATGCCAGATCCCCACTAGAAGCAGAATTAATGATTTTAAGACAACATGGAAAAGTAACGCATATTGTTCAAATGCTGAACAATCAACTTTATCGTGACACAAATGCTGAAGATGAATTTAATATTTATCGTATTGTGCAGGTAGTTTGGATGACCGAGAATTGGGAGCATCCCCCAGAAAATGACAAAGTATTTGATTGTTCCATTCATTTTCCTCGATTTGGTAAAGCAATCAAATTGGAAAATATACAAAAATTACAAACGCGTTGGGGTAAAGAAGGATTAGTGTTTCAACAGCACGTCCAAAGCGTATTAAATATTCATTGACAAAAAGCCATGCACTTAAAGGTGCAGGGCTTTGATTTTAAATAAATCCAAAATTACCTGCCCTTTCTATGAATAACTCGTTCAGTAAGCTTTTCCGGTACTATTAGAGATGGTCATATTCTCGATGGAAAGAACCAACGCCAAGAGTGAACGTAGCAAATAATGTATAGTGTATTTTGCATACAATTAAACTTATGTCAAGTCATTGACTCGATCAGAAAAATTTAAGGCTTTGAAGTTCTGGTTTATGGCTGGATCATAATAGGCACTGCGCCTTT
The DNA here is from genome assembly GCF_034530815.1 of Nostoc sp. DedSLP03. Taxonomy (NCBI): domain Bacteria; kingdom Bacillati; phylum Cyanobacteriota; class Cyanophyceae; order Nostocales; family Nostocaceae; genus Nostoc; species Nostoc sp. DedSLP03. The sequence goes on along the minus strand of NZ_JAVRCK010000036.1, from coordinate 53,930 downwards.
TTCAGAACCAATAATTACCAGCTTAGAATTATTAGATTGAGCTAGCTTTTCTGTGGCTTCAATCGCTCGTAATTGTAACACTTGGTTGCTAAGTCCATTTGAGAGAATTTTTTGGGAATCAGCTATACCTCGCGCTTCAATCAGCTTTCGTTCTGCCTCTTGACGCTCTTTCTCTAAAACAAATTTCATCTGCTGATTTTCTTGCTCTGTCTTGAGTTTATTTTGAATTGCTGCTTGTAGAGTATCAGGCATTTTGATGTTTCTTAAAAGAGCTTCCTCAACGATGAAACCCAAAGCTGGTATCTCTTGGGTGAGTTGTTGGTCAATTTTTTGGGCGATTTCTTGGCGTTTGGTAGAGTAAATAGCATTGGCTGGGTAGTTTGCCGTGATGGCGCGGACTGTAGAGCGGAATCTGGAAATTACCAATTGTGTTTCATCAGTTCCAATTGTTTTATATACTGTAGCTGCCTTTTGCGGATCGAGCTTGTACTGAAGACTGACATCAAGATTTAGGCTCAAACCTTCTTGAGATGTTGCATCTACATTTTCTTTTATATCCTTAAGGCGTGTAGAAAAATTCAGCACCTTGCTAAAGGGGTTAAGCAAGTGGACACCAGGATTAAGAGTAGTTTCGGAAACCTCACCAAAGAAATTGACGACACCGACATTACCAGGTGGGACAATCACCAAAAGCCTAGAAAAAGAATTTAGTACTGCAATGCTGCCAATCAGTATCATAATTCCACGTATTGCTAAACGTGACCTTTCACTAGATATCTTATCTGTATTGAGATAAACGAGAATTGCAATTAAGCTAGTTACAAGAGAGACTATAAAGCCCATGAGTTTTTCTGTGTAGTTAAGACGAATATGCTTAATCACATAATTCCCAAACGCTTTTATTAAATTCATACCATTTCACACAAGTTAGAGATTTATAAATTTTTTACAGATTAAAAAAGATTCCCGACTTTTCTCAGAAGTCAGGAATCTTAGCTTTGGAGCGATGCCTATGGCGGGCATACGCTACTTTACAATTAATTCAAAATCGAAAATTATACCAATTCAATTAATGATTGCAACATATCCTTGGGTAAAGACGCGATGAATCGCGTCTCTACAAATGGTCTATTTGTCGCATTATTTTTTCAAATTGGTATTACTTGCCGTTGCCGTTACTACCATTGCCATTGCTGTGAATGACACGTTCGGCAAGCTTTTCTGGTACTTCCTGGAGATGGTCATATTCCCAGTGGAAGGAACCAACGCCAAGAGTGAGCGATCGCAGCTCTACAATAAAATTCTGCATCTCTGCTTGTGGTAAGTATGCAGAGACATTATCCCAGCCTTGCCAATCGTTTCTCCCCTCATAGCCTAAAATTTGCCCCCGTCTACCACTCAATAGTTGCAGCACTTTGGAGGTAAATTCGCTCGGTGTGGTAACATCTATCCGCAAAATCGGTTCTAACAAGGTAGGTTCCGCTTGGGGTATCCCCGTTTGCATTGCCAATCGGGCAGCTTGCTTAAATGCTTGTTCGGAACTGTCAACGTTGTGATACGAACCATTAGTCAGAGTTACCGCCACATCCACTATTGGGAAACCTAAAGGCCCGTGTGTCAAAAATTCCCGCACGCCCATTTCTACGCCAGGAATGTACTGTTTAGGAACCACGCCGCCAACAATAGTTTCATTAAAGTTAAAACCTGTTCCGCGTGGTAGGGGCTTGATTTCGAGAAAAACGTCACCAAACTGTCCGTGACCACCGCTTTGGTGCTTGTAGCGACCATGAACTGAAGCCACTGTTTTACGGATGGTTTCTTTGTAAGGCACTTGTGGTAAGTGGGTTGTCATCGGCAAGTTATATTTGCGGCGCAGTCTGTCTAGGGCGACTTGTAAATGAATCTCGCCTTGACCCCACAAGATAACTTCGTGGGTATCGCCATGTTGTTCCCAAGCAAGTGAGCAGTCTTCTTCTAATAACTTGGTGATGGCACTGCTGAGTTTCACTTCATCATTGCGCTTTTCTGGAGTAATAGCCAGAGCATACACTGGTTCCAACTCTACAGCTTTGGGTAATTTGATTGCCGATTGCTGTTCTGTGGAGAGTGTATCGCCTGTTTTAATGCCTTCTAAACGGCTTAATGCAACAATTTCACCAGCACTTACTTGGTTAGCTGACTGTTGTTGTTGTCCCATGAGGCGGTAAATTCCACCAGTGCGAATGCCATTAAGGACGATGCCATCAGTTAATTTGCCCCGCCAAACACGCACCAGAGAGAGTTTGCCACCTTGGGGAGTGTAGTAAGTTTTTAATACCTGCGCTAAAGCTGTATCCCCTTTGATGTTTTTTAAACGACGTTCTGCTGTAGTTTCTGGTTCGGGAGCTTCCCTTAACAAGGCTTCTAATAGAGGTCTAACACCATAATCTTGTTCTGCTACACCAAAGAAAACGGGCACTACTAAATCTGCCCCTAATTCCATTTTTAAATCTTTGAAGATTTCTTCTTGAGGAGGTTCGATGTCTTCTAAAAGTTCTTCGAGTAAATGGTCGTCAAAATTTGCAAGGGCTTCGAGCATTTCTGCCCGTGCTATATGTTCTTCTTCTTTTAAACTTTCGGGGAAGGGAATGGGATCGGCAGGTGCGCCTGGATGATATTGATATGCCTGTTCGCTCACCATATCAATAAAGCCGGTGAGTTGTTCCCCGTTCATGATGGGATATTGATGCGCTACCAAAGGACGGCTAGATACTGCTTTCAGGGCGTGCAACGTTTCTAGGACGTGAATATTTGCCCGATCCATTTTGTTAACGAAGACGAGGTGGGGAATTTCCCAATCGTCCAGGAATTTAAATAGAGGGGCAAGGGTGAGGACTCGTTCGCGGATGGGTTCGCAAACTACAATTGCTGCATCGACTCCGATTAAAGCATTGTACGTTTCCTGGGCAAATTCTATACTTCCCGGACAGTCAAGAAAAGTGAAGCGAATGCCCTTATACTCAGTGCTAGCGGCGCTGACTTCTACACTCATGTGGCGATCGCGCGACTCGGCTGCACTATCTCCTACTGTATTGCTGTCCTTAACATTGCCTTTGCGGGAAATTGCCCCTGTGACAAATAACAAGCTTTCTAGTAAAGTGGTTTTTCCACTTAAATAAGGCCCAACAATTGCAACGTTCCGCGAACCCGATTTTACTTTTTCGTTCATAAAACCTCCCTTGCGGTAAGTCTTTTATAACCGCATGATTCTGTATATATCAAGGGTTAAAGAAGAATCCAGCTATTCTGAATTCAGGATTCAGAATTAAGACAGTAGCAAGTCCGCGAGCGTCTTAAACCGATTTATTTCTTTGCCAGTCGTACAGAATTACCAACTGAATTCTGGCTCCTGACTCCTGAATTCTATTTGAACAAAATGGTTCTCTGGAGTCAAAATTACCCCTTCTTTAATTCGTTATTATCCTCCCTTTAATTGAAAGTTAAAAAAATTGTAGCCTGTCGTAAGATTTAGCTTAAGAAAAATTAAGGATCGCAAATTTTTATCCCAAATCAAAAAGTTTTGTAAAAAACTTTTTATCAAGTAAATTTAACTAAAAGTGTTGCGAGTCAGAAAATCAATGAGATTATCATTCTTTAAATATCGCATAGCAGGGTTAGTAAGTTTGATGCTGATTATGAGTATTTCCTTCCCCTCTCTTGCGCTATCTCCTCCTGTCGCCTCAAAGCTGGCACAATCTAATACTAAAACTGCTGTAGACTGGTTAAACCAAGGCTTACAAGCAATTCAGGCGGGAAAGGTACAAGATGCGATCGCTGCTTTTAAACAAGCAGCTAAATTAGATCCGACATTAGCACCAGCGCACTATAATTTAGGGTTAGCATATCGACAGACGGGACAATTACAACCCTCTGCGGATGCATTTTATCGAGCGACGCAAGCAGATCCGAAATTTGCTCCAGCTTTTGCCAATTTAGGCGGAGCGTTGTTAGAAGGGAATAATTTACAGTTAGCTAACGATTATTTACAACACGCCTTAAAACTCGATCCCAAACTCGGATTTGCCCACTATAACTTGGGGTTAGTGCGAGAACAGCAACGAGATTGTGAGAAAGCGATCGCATCTTTTAAAAAAGCCGTAGAATATAGCAAAAATGCACCAGAACCTCCTTACCATATTGGGATGTGTTATCTCCAAGAAGGCAAACTCGATCCAGCCAGAAGTGCATTTTATCAGGCATTAAAAATTAATCCCAAATATCCAGAAGCTTACTACAATCTTGGCTCAATTTTTTTTCAACAAAGTAAATTGCAAGAAGCATTAGAGGCTTTTAGAAAATCAGCCGAAGCTAACTCTAACTATCCCAACGCTTATTATGGTGCTGGGTTAGTTTTTATCCAGTTACAGCAATATGGCGATGCAGTACAAGTATTGCAATTTGCTAGAGATTTATACAATGCTCAAAAAAATCCCCAATGGGCGAAAAATGCCGAGCAATTGTTACAACAAGCACAAAATTTCAAATGAATAGTCATTTGTCATTAGTCATTTGTCTTTTGTCTAAAACTAATGACCAATGACCAATGAGCAATGACTAATAAATTACCAACCTCGCTGAGGCAGAAAAACTTAATATTGCATAAGATAAAACTATTGGGTTGACTCGCTGGTGTTGTCTGAACTCGTCCCGATTGGAAAAATGTACATGCAAAAGCGCCAGAAAAGTCGATTTTTATTTAGCGATCGCTGGCTCGATCGGCAATCAATTGTTCGCAACATGGAAGCCTTTCAAGACTTAATTGTAATTGTTTTGTGTTTGGGTTTGTTCGCCGTCATGCTAATCCAATTGTGGGGGATAGCTATTGCCCTCATGCAACCACTAGACTATAAACATGTGACTGCAAAAATACTATTTGTGTTGATTTTAGTCGAGTTATTTCGACTATTAATGGTCTATTTGCAAGAACATAGTATCTCTGTAGGAGTGGCAGTTGAGGTAACAATAGTATCTTTACTGCGAGAGGTAGTCGTTCACGGAGCGCTGGAAATTTCTTGGGTTAATACGCTTGCAATTTGTGGTTTGTTATTTGTTTTGGGTGGACTACTCGTGGTATGCGCTAAGACACCACACATGGATTGTATGAGTGCTAATACTAAGTTTTGTCCGGTTGTGTATAGGGGAGGTAGAGAACGCCAAAACGAGTTGGAATTACAGTATTCACGTCAATGTGATGAGAATCAACCGCTTGGATAAATTGTTATGAAAATGGGGAGTGGGAGAGACGATATTCATCGTGTCTCTAGTGGAGAGTGGTGAAAAAGTATTTTCTTACTCTCCACTCTTTTGTTTGAGACTATATCAGGAAATTGGATGGCTCTGAAATCTAAAAGGGTATAACCTACTTTTGCAAGGTACTTCCGACGTATTGAAATATACTCTTTTTGGAAGATGAATCGCTCTTTAAGGGTGAATATAACGTTAATTAGAAATTATAAAAGAGGTTCAAGCAATGGCTACAAATACAGGTAACGGACAATCTCAAACAGCGATTAGCGACTTGGAGTATGATTTTATCACCGTTTTGCACAACAAGGCTGAAGCTGTTAAAGCTTACGATACATACATCAAAGATGCAGAACAAGTAGGTTCTCAACCTTGTGTAGAGTTGTTCCAAAAATTGCGGCAATCTGATATTGAACACGCACAAGAGATTCGCCAACATCTACAACAAGTGCTGCAACACGGTAAGATGTAACCCAGGTTTTGAGTTCGTAGGCGTAAGCCCGTCGTAGACATCGCTTCTAGTTTAGTTTAGCTAAAACAAAAAGAGGCGATGTCTTAAACATGCTATTCGGCGTCACACCTGCTGATTATATTAGAGGCAAGCACTGCGCACTATAAGATAAACTAATTCTGGGCTGCTTGCTCTACTTGCGCCACCGTTAAATCAAGAGCCACCGCCACTTGTTCTACACTCAATCCCAATGCCAACAATCGGGGAATAGCTTCTAACTTAGCTTCCTGGCGACCTTCCTGGCGACCTTCCTGGCGACCTTCCTGGCGACCTTCTTCTAAGCCATCTGCCTTGATTGATACATCCGTGTTTTTTTGAATTCGTCGTCTATACCCAACATTTCTGCTAACTCCTCTCGGCTTAACCGGGTAAATTTGTACAACAGAATAGTCTCTATCAATTCTACAATTTGCTTGCTGGTAGATTCATCTGTTAGTTGTTGCCTTGCTTGTAAAATCAATTCTCTACCTTTGTCAACGGCTGTCTTTTCTCTTTCGATAATTAATTTAACGATCGCAACTTGAAGTGAGTTCTCCCCCGTATCTAATTCATCTAGATAAATGCGTTGCACTTGTGAACTGTCTAGCAGCAATTGATATGGTAGGCGATCGTTTGGATCTAAACTTCGTTGCGGATAGATAACAACTGCACGCCAAAAATTGACTGATTCGTTTTGACGCAAGTAAAGGAAGATTTCGGCAAAGAAGCGTCTATAAAAATTTGCGTCTAATTGAAACTGAACTTCAACAAAGTAAAGTGGTTGGTTTGTAGTTTCACTTGTGGGGATGAATACCCCATCAATCCTGAAAGCAGTTTCTTTTAGCTCGACTGAAAAAAATTGATATGCGTTGATATTGGCAGTCGTGTCGCCAATTATGGCAAAAAATATGCTAGGAAAAGCTTGAAATAAGCTATAAAATATTTTGTCAGTTTGCACCTAAATTTAGTCAAAGGAACATTGGATATTGAAAGTCTATCAAAAATAGTGTAACCGCGTCTGTTTCAACACAAAAAAAGCAGATAGGAATAACCATCTGCTTTCATAAAAGATTCATTCTTTAATTTACATAGATACCAACTGATTCACTGGAGCAATCCCAGCCAAATCTAAAATTGGCGCGATCGCATCTTCACGCTTCACCGCCATCATGTGAACACCTTGACATAATTGCTGCGCTATCTGCACTTGCTCGGCAGCAATTTTTATGCCTTCCTCAAAAGGGTCTTTGGCTTTTGCCAATCTATCAATAATATGTTGGGGAATATTTACACCTGGCACACATCTATTAATAAACTGGGCATTTTTGGCTGATTTCAATAGAAATATTCCTGCCAAAATCGGTTTTTTATAACCAGCAGCAATGGTATCCATAAACTTTTGTAGCAGATCAAAATCGGTAATCAATTGACTTTGAAAAAACTGCGCTCCGGCTTCGATTTTGCGTTCAAATCGACTTTGTAAACCTGACCAACTTTTACATTGCGGATCTACTGCTGCACCAACAAATAAATCTAAGGCTCCATCAGTCAAGGGTTTTTCATTGCAATCAACGCCTTGATTCATCTTCCGAATCAGTTGCAGCAATCGCACAGCTTCCAAGTCAAACACTGCTTTGGCATCTGGATGATCGCCTGATTTTACTGGATCGCCAGTCAAAGCTAAAATGTTATTTATGCCTAAAGCATGAGCGCCCATCAAATCAGCTTGTAAACTAATGCGGTTGCGATCGCGGCAAGCAATTTGACAAATCGGCTCTATGCCATTCTGTGATAAAATCACCGACGCCATTAACGAAGACATCCTTAACACGGCGCGGCTACCATCAGTAACATTGACAGCATGAACCCTTCCCTTAAGAGTCGCCGCCATTTGAATCATGTGTGCTGGATCTCCCCCTTTCGGCGGTGCTACCTCGGCGGTAACTAGAAATTCACCTGCTTGTACAGCTCTGCGAAAGTCATTTAAACCTGTGGGGCTGTGGGTGTGATGCATAACATTAAGACTTTCAATTTCTTAAATGGTATAGCCAATCACACCGAAAAGGGATAAATTATAGAGGAAGAGAGTAGCCTAAAGCAGCTTTTACCTGTGATAAAGTTTGATTTGCGATCGCTCTAGCTTTTTCCCCTCCATCCCGCAACACAGACTCCAAATAGCTTTTATCCGCCGTTATCGAGTGATATTTTTCTTGAATTGGTTTGAGAGACTCAATAATTGTGTCTGTCAACAATGGCTTGAACTGTCCCCAGCCCATATCCTGACACTCAACTGCCACATCTTCCTTTTTCTTCCCTGACAGCAATGTATAGAGCGTTAACAAATTATTACACTCTGGACGCGCTGGATCGTCAAAAGTCAGCCCCCGAATCGGATCGGTTTTACAACGCTTAATTTTGTATTGAATCTGCTCTGGTGAATCTAGCAAACTGATTCGGCTTAACTCTGAAGGATCGGACTTCGACATTTTGCGTGTACCGTCCGCTAAACTCATCACCCTAGCCCCTTCTTTGCGAATCAAAGGGTCTGGTAACTTCAAAACTGGTTGTTCTGGTTTACCAAATTGGTGATTTAACCGCGCTGCAATATCCCGCGTCAATTCCAAATGTTGCTTTTGGTCTTCACCCACTGGCACTTTATCCGCTTGGTAAAGCAAAATATCAGCTGACATCAGCACAGGGTAATCCAATAAGCCTGCACTCACATTTTCTCCTTGTTTAACAGCCTTTTCTTTGAACTGGATCATATCTTGCAGCCAGTTCAGAGGCGTAATGCAGTTGAGCAACCAAGTGAGTTCGCTGTGGGCCGAAACGTGGGATTGTACAAAGATAGTGGAGTGATTTAAATCAAGACCACAAGCTAGATAAAGAGCAGCAAGAGTGTAGGTATCAGCTGCCAACTGTTTTGGGTCATGTGGCACTGTAATCGCGTGTAAATCAGCCACAAAAAGGTAATTTTCGTATTCGCTCTGACCTTCTACCCAGTTGCGAATGGCTCCCAAGTAGTTACCTAGATGGTAATTGCCGGTTGGTTGAACTCCAGAAAGAACACGTTGCTTGCCCATAAATTCCAACTTAGTTATCTCAAATCCGCGTTATGTCAAGTGGCGATGTCTGGCGACAAGTTACTTGCGCCTACGCAAAACTCATTTAATTTTGACATTTTCCAGGTCAACTCGCCCTTGTGGAATGAGAGATTTTAACTCAACTTTGATTGCTATAGAAACTCTTCACAAAGGAAAACGACAATTTAGTGTACTTTAGACAGCTTGTAAAGTGGGCATTGTAAAGCTTGACTGTAGTCCGTTGTAAATAAAAAGATGGCATTGTTGGTCGATGCAATGGCATTGTTAGTCGGAACAATCGCACTGTTAGTCGATGCAATGGCATTGTTAGTCGGAACAATCGCATTGTCAGTCGATGCAATGACATTGCAAAAGGTTGCGTTTACATAACACGGCAATAGAAATACTAAACTGCAAAACGCTGTATTAAAGCTTTTTCTCCTTATCAAAGCAGTTTATGTACTTTTGATTTACAAAGATAGACAAAATTTAAATTCTTTTCAGAGAAAGTAGCAGTAACCTCAACATTATGAGCTAATTTTTTCACTCAGGAGAGTCTGGTGATGAAAGCTTTACTACTCTGACCTATAAAAATGCTCAATTATTTCTGGATTTACTAACAGACGATTGGTGTGGCAGTTTTTCGTTGCACAAATTCGCCATTATATTTTATGACAACGGCGGTAATCCTGCTAACACTAAAAAATTACTTTTGCCAATGCAAATGTCTCTCTCAAGACAGATAGAGAAAGAATAAGGATAGTGGGATTGTAGCATCATCTCTGCAATTATTATTCAAAACACAGATTTATCAAAAGTAAAAAATCTTCCAACCAAAATTTAATTAGAGGACTACAGCAATGAAAGTACTCTTACTTTACCCCCGCTTTCCCAAAACGTTTTGGTCTTATGACGAATTCATGAAGATAGCGGGGCTTAAGGCATTTATTCCACCATTAGGGATTCTGACTGTTGCTGCTATGCTCCCAACAGACTGGGAAGTTCGGTTTTACGATCGCAATGTTAACCAAGAAACGGATGCTGATTGGCAATGGTGCGACATCGTGATTCTTTCTGCCATGCTTGCACAAAAAGAAGACTTTCTCGCCCAAATTCACAAAGCAGCGCAGCTGGGGAAAAAAGTTGCTGTGGGTGGCCCTTATCCGACCTCAGTGCCAGAACCTGCTCATAAAGCAGGAGCTAACTATTTGATTTTAGATGAAGGGGAGATTACAGTTCCACAATTTTTAGATGCGATCGCCAAAGGTGAAGAACAAGGAACCTTCCGCGCCTTTGAAAAACCAGATGTAACCCAAAGCCCTATACCTCGCTTTGATTTACTCAAGCGAGATGATTACTTAATGATGGCAATCCAGTTTTCTCGCGGTTGTCCTTTTGAATGCGAATTCTGTGACATCATTAATCTTTACGGTCGCAAACCACGCACTAAAGAACCCAGTCAAACTTTAGCAGAACTCCAAACCCTCTATGAGTTAGGCTGGCGCGGATCTCTGTTCGTCGTGGATGACAACTTTATTGGCAATAAACGCAATGTGAAACGCCTCTTACAAGCATTAATTCCCTGGATGCAGGAACGCAATTATCCCTTCACATTCATAACCGAAGCTTCCGTCAACTTAGCAGAAGATACTGAGCTATTAGAATTAATGGCTAAAGCTGGTTTCTACGGAGTATTTTTAGGTATTGAAACACCAGATCAAGACAGTCTGCAAGTCACTCGCAAGTTTCAAAATACCCGCAATCCCTTGTTAGAAGCCTGTCGTACCATCAATGAAGCTGGATTACTAATCTATGCAGGATTTATCATTGGTTTTGATGGAGAAAAATCTGGTGCTGGAGAGCGAATTCAAGTTTTTGTCGAAGAAACAGGTATTCCTCAACCGATGCTCGGTATATTACAAGCCCTTCCCAATACTGCTTTGTGGGAAAGACTAAAAAAAGAGGAGCGATTATTAGAAGGATTTGGATGTTTGGAGGTAGGGGATCAGAATTCCTTAATGAATTTTGTTCCTACCCGTCCAATGGCTGAAGTTGCTAAAGAATATTTAGAGGCAATTTGGAGAATGTACGAACCCAAAAACTATCTCCAACGTTGTTTTGAACAATGCCTCAAAATTACACCTAATCCCCAACTACAGCAGACGATGTATTTTCCTCCTGGCAAAGGACTGCGACTACTTGCAAACTTACTCTGGCGACAAGGTTGGCAACGCCAGGAAATTCGGGGTCAATTTTGGCAACAGCTTTGGGCTATCATTCGCACCAAACCCCAATTCGTAAATATGTATTTGGGTTTATGTGCTGCTGGCGAGCATTTTTGGGAATACCGCCTTTTAGCTAGAGAGCGCATTATTGAGCAATTAGGATTTGATCCGTTAGTTACGCCTACCCCTGTTGAAAAACCATTAGTCACAATTTAAGATTGGTTGATTGTTGAGCGATCGCTAATGTGTTTTTATTATGTTTTATAAATAGCGATCGCATTAATTTTGCTCACAAAAACCAAACTTTGAAATTCGATTTACTTCTGTGCTAAACTCACCTGTCCTCCAATTAACCCCAAAAATCCAGTTCCAAAGTGCTGAATATCCAAAAAACTTGCTTGCTCCGGTGAGGTTTTATAAATCCGAAATGTCTTCATAATTCCCAAGGTGGCAGCACTTTCTAGAGGCCCAACAAAACTAATATCTCGGTCAAGAAAATAAGGTTGACTAGCCCAGTGAACCATCTGGTTTGCATTCAAAAAATAGCAGCCTGCATGAGGATTGAGGGCACGACAAAAGGTAATTGGTGCATTCATAATTGTACCCTTAAGTTCTGGTTGCTCCTGCACATTTTGAAAAGGAGCAGTTACTCGCAAAGCCAAATCCCCATCAATGTAAGCTTTATGAACCAAACCGTAAGGCGAGATTTCATAACGATTTGGTTGGAGCAAATTTAAATCACCTGCTTGTTGAGTAAACCAATTTAATTTTATAAAAAACCAAGGATCGTGGATAATTAAGTCATCTTCCAAGAAACAGTAATAATCATACTGACCAAGACAACTTTGCAGAACAGATTGGCACTCAAAAGCTAAAAGCAGAGGTTCTACCTTAGTAGAATGAAGCTTATATAAATGGGATGGGAAAGGAAGCTGGTTTAAAAGATGATTATCTTGGGTTGTACAAATAACAATATCTATTTCATGCGATTGCGGCTGGTTAGCAGGAAAAGCTATTCGTTGAGCAATGTTAATAATACTTTGAGATTTACCAAATAATTGGTGTAAGGCGGTAAGGCTATTAGTTAACGCCTGCAAGCGGGGTTGCGGGTCTTTGCGTTGGGAAGCATGACGACCCTCACCGCTAGGTTTGAAAAAATGGGCAATGGTAAAAATAATTCGCATATTTGTCATTAGTCATTTGTCATTTGTCATTTGCATTAAGCTTAGTCGGTGGTGCAGCCTCTCCAAGAGTTGTTGTCATTAGTCATTGGTCATTGGTCATTTGTCATTTGTCATTTGTACTAAGCTTAGTCGGTAGTGCAGCCTCTCCAAGAGTTGTATCGATAGTTTTCTTTTGTCATTTGCTCTCGATCAATAACTAATGATTAATATACTTATTGCAAAAGTCTTTATTTTCAAGTTTTTATTTGCACCTTTGCTTGAGGCAAAAAATATGTATGCAAGTGACAAATAACAAATGACAAATGACCAATGACCAATGACTAATGAATTTTGCCAAATCCTTTAGAATTTGGACGCTTTTTTAAACTATCAGAACTTTTACCAGCGAACATCCATTGCAAATGCTGTGGTAACAATTTGGCCAAATCATAACGCTTGATAATTGTCTCTCGCGCCTTCGCACGAATTGCTTGCATTTCTTGGGGATTATTCAGCGCCTCTTCAACCCGATTAGCAATATTCTGAGGAGAAAAGAAATCTACCAACAGTCCATTCACCCCATCTTGTACGACTTCCAAAACTGGGGCAGTCTTAGAGGCTACTAGTAAACATCCTGCTGCCATTACTTCTAACATTGACCAGGATAATACAAAAGGACGGGTTAAATAAATATGAACAGAAGAGGCTTGCAATACCTGAAGGTACTCATTGTAAGGTAGCCTATCTGTAAAGTGCAGCCTCGATAAATCCAAAGATGATTTTAATTTTTCTAGCATTAATTGTTTATAAGTCTGACCATCAGGGAGATTCTTCCCATAAGCAACTCGATTTTCTCCGACAACTACCACGTGGCATTTAGGTCGTCGCTGCTGAAGTAGCGCTACCGTTTCCATAAACTGCGGAAAACCTCTATAAGGTTCCATTCCTCGTCCTACATAAGTTACCAACTCTTCGACATGAGAAAGATCCAGATTTATTCTTGGTAAAACTAACTTTGCACCTGGTTTGGGAACAAAATAATTGGTATCAACACCATCATGAATTACAGTGAGTTTGCTTTGATATTCTTTGGGAAACTGCTGACGCTGCCAATTAGTTGGAGAAAGACCGCGATCGCAGCTATATAAATCAGTTAAAATCGGCGTATTTTTCACGCGGATACGGCATTCATCATCAGCATTTAGTGGTTCATTAGGATCAAAATCTGCATCTGAACCATGAGCGTGATAAAACCACTCGAAATAACATAATAATTCTGCTTTGGGAAAAATATCTTTCATAAATAAAGTTGGTCCCCAACCAGAATGTCCATAAACTATGTCTGGAACAAAACCTTCGGCTTTTAATTTCTCAGACACGCGATAGACAGCCTGCGCGGTAAGAACAGCATTTTCCAGATTGCGAACGTAATGGTGGGTTTGAGGCGCAGCTTCACGAGAAGGAGTATAAATAGCTTTAAAAACGCCAGGTATTTCCCCTTCTCGACGATTTGTCCCAAAGACAACCTGGCAATTAGGATCTTTACCCAAAACTATCGCTAGGTTGCGAAATTGTGAGGGAAAATTGGGATGTAAAAATAAAACTTTCATTGGAATAATCTTGATTAATTTATTGTGAGATAAAATAAATTAAGACAATCTTTGTAAGATTATAAGATTATTTCTCAAGATTTTGAGCAAGTAAATTTAGGTAAATGGTTGTCAGTAAATGCGAGAATAATCGCAAATTCGTGTTATTACAATGAAATTTATTGGCATTGATTTAGGCTGGCGATCGCAACCAAGTGGATTGTGCTGTTTAGAATGGATAGATGGACAACTACAATTACTCGATCTAGACCGCAAAGATGCCATTGCAGACATCCTCACCTGGATCGATCGCAGCGTCCAACCAGATGAGCCAGCCATTATCGCCGTAGATGCACCTACCCTCATACCCAATGCTACCGGGAGTCGTCTCCCCGACAAACTCAGCCACAAGTACTTTGGCAAATATCATGCGGGATGCTACCCAGCTAATCAAAACCTACCCTTCGCCGATCGCACCATCAACTTTGGCTTAGAATTAGAATCACGCGGTTTTGCACACGCCCCCACCATAGAACCGCAAAAACTCAGTAGATATCAAATAGAAGTCTTCCCCCACCCTGCAATCGTTAACCTATTCAACTTAGAACGCATCCTCAAATACAAAAAAGGACGCCTCAATGAGCGCCGTCTAGAACTAATTAAACTCCAAAATTATCTTCTTGATATTCTCCCCTCCTTCTCTCCTCCTCTGCGTCCTCTGCGTCTTGGCGGTTCGTTTCCTTCCGAAATTCCCACCACAAGCACAACCCTCAAAGCAGTTGAAGATAAACTAGATAGCTTAATTTGCGCCTATGTTGCTGCTTACTGGTGGTATTGGGGAGAACAACGTAATTTGGTATTAGGCGATCGCACCACTGGCTACATTATCATCCCTCAAAGAATTTGAGCTTAAATTGGCCTTAGAAAGTAGGATTTTATCTCACGCAGAGGATGCACAGAAGGAGTTTGAGATAAGTTTTTGCTATGCTATAGGATAAGAAAGCTTTTACCGATTTACCCGTACCACTTTTTTTGTAGCCTACACCCGTACTCAATATATTTTTTTGACAAATATTATTGAATTTCACAGGAGTTATACTGGAATGTCCTTAAGTCGAAGGTTAGCAGATGTGGAGAGAAACCTAGAGTTGTGGTACGAAACTCTGGGAAGTATGGAAAAAGACTTTGCTAAAACCTATGACGCGCGTGCGAAGATTGCGATTACTCAGCAAATTCGAGATGATATTCTTCCGCAGATTCGCAAGTATGAAGCAGAGTATTGGCAGCTTTTGCCGCAGTTTGCCCCTTCGTGTGAAGTAGAAGAAGTTGATGCGCGTAATGCGATCGTTCACGTTGTACAAGAAGTGGAACTGATTGAAAACAAGCCCAGTATCCACTATTCCGATGAATTTATGCAACTGTTACTAGAAATTCGAGATAAACTCAATGAGCCGGGGATACCTGCGTCGGCTAAGGTAAATTTGGCTTTGCCTCTTATACCTGGAATTCTATCTTATGAGGTAGAGCTAGATACAGAAAATGCATTGAGAAGAGCATTGCAGCCAATTAGAGAACTTTTTAGAAAAAAATAATCAGCCCCGATTCAGGCAAGAGTCGGGGCTTAGATAATCCGAAATCAAGTCGTATTACAAGGCAAGATTATAAAAATCGTCAGACTTTGCTTAATCAGGTGAAGAAATTCTGGATCAAAGATGTTCTAGAGAATAGATTACATAATAAAGTACGAATTGAACTGGGATTAGAGGAAAGATACGATGCAATAAATTACCCTTGGACTATGGTGTGGGAGACACCAGATCAATCGAGGCATACACTTTCTCCTGGTACAAGGGTGATTGACAAGTTTGATGAATTGGGAGTAGGAAGATCGCTGCTGATCTTGGGAGAACCAGGAGCAGGTAAAACAATAACTTTACTAGAACTAGCTCGTGACTTGATCGAGCGTGCCGAGCAAGACATTGATTGCCCAATACCTGTAGTGCTGCCTCTTGCATCTTGGGGTAATGCGAAAATGCGTAGAACTTCAATGATTCAAAAAAAACAGAGTTCATTTGAAGATTGCTTAGTTGAGGAGATCAGCAAATACAACATATCTAAAAAAATAGTTCAAGCTTGGCTCAACAATCAGAAATTATTGCTTTTACTAGATGGTTTAGACGAGGTTAGCGTTAATTATCAGCAAGAGTGTGTTCAAAGCTTAAACTACTTCCGCCAAAAATATGGGCAAACGGAGATAGTTGTTTGTAGTCGTGTTCAGGAATATGAGTCTCTTCCGCAACGCCTGAATTTTCAAGCTGCTATTTATTTACAACCACTAACTGTGCAGCAAATAGAACTTTTTTTTGCTGAAGCTGGATCTGAATTAGAAGTAGTCAGAGTCATGTTTCAACAAGATACCACGTTGCAAGAATTAGCAAAGTCTCCCTTAATGCTTGATATCATAGCCCTGACTTATCAAGGAGTATCAATAGAAGATTTTCCTGCCAATAAATCAGTAAAAGAATATCGCCAGCATCTGTTTAATGACTATATTGAAAGAATGTTCTTTCGACACCGAAAACGACACAACACTAGGCAGTATAAATTTGCAAAATCAGAAGTTAAAAACTGGCTAACTTGGTTAGCTCAGAGAATGCTCCAAAATTCTCAAAGTATATTTATTGTAGACCAGATACAGCCAGAGCTACTAAAATTTAATAAGTTGCAACAGCGACTATACTGTTTTTTCAGTAGCTTAATCCCAATTATTACCTTCTCAATTTCGGGGTATATCCTTGGAATGCAGGATTGGGGATGGAGAAACGAACCCAGTTTAGGAATATCCACAGGATTTATGAATGGGTTACTTTTCATTTTTATGATGAAATTCACCCTGTTTATAGATGAAGAACAAGATTTCATTACCTTAACTAAAAGTTTAAAAACAAAAGATATAGTATTGAGTTGCAGTTCGGTTTTCCTTTTAACTTTTGCTATATGGTTTTTGAAAATTCATTTAAAGTGGATTACAGAAGTTTCTTTACTTTATATTATCCAGGGTTGTTGTATAACGCTTTTTTGGTTTAATAGAATTAGCATTTTTTCTAGATCGAGGAATATTGACGAATATAAAGCGGAAAAAGAACTTGAAAAAAGAAGCGCTTTAAACATCGTAACTAGTTCTATAGTTTTGCTTCTAGCTAGTACACTAAGTGGCATACTGTGCGGCAATCTGATTTTCATTTGTATATTAATGACTATTTTTATAAACACTGGTCACAAACTATTTATTCATACGTGGGATTTCTTTATTTTGGGATGGAAGCTCTATCTTGGCATCTCGAAAGTTCAACATTCTGCTGCTATGGATTTGAAATATTTATTAAAGTATTTTACAGAATTAGGTTTTAGTGTTGGCTTGTCTTCAGGATTTTTGTTTACTTTTATATTTATTTTCTCTGATGTAAATCGATTTACTATACGTTTTATCCTATATATAAATAGAGTTATTCCTTGGAATTATAAGCACTTTCTTAAGTATGCTAAAGAAATTATTTTCTTGCAAAAGGTTGGTGATGGATATATATTTATCCATCGTCTGTTGCTAGAGTATTTCGCTTCACTAAAGTACGATCATTCTCTAGAAGCCTTCTTCTTTCGCGTGGAAGCAAGAAGCTATTTTAGAAGTAAAAATTTTAATTATGTATACGCAGAAGCTTTAAAGTTATGCCAAACAATCTTGAAGGATAATCACTCTGAAATAGAAAATAACATACCTAAGTTAGTAGGTTTGTACTATCAGCAAGAAAACTTTGTTGAAACAGAAAATCTAGAGCAAGCAGCTACAACTCTCCTCAAGTCTTTAGTATCCCAAAATCATCATTATGTAGCCTATAGTTTATATAGTCTAGCCAATATTTATCATGAACAAGAATGTCACATTGAAGCAGAATCTATTTATCGTCTAGCTTTAAGACTTACCAACTCTGACAAGTCCAAGATAGGTATTGAAATTAATATTCTAATTGCATTAGGAATGCTTGTTTATGAGAGCAATTATAACCAAGAGGCAAAGTCTTTATTTTTAAAAACCTTAAAACTTAATAATTGGTTATGTGAGAGAGGTCTAATAAAGGTTAAGTTAGACGATCTAACTGTTTCTTACATTAATCAGATTTTATCTAACATATTTTTAGAACAAAAAAACTACAAAAAAGCTGAGGATTTTCTTTTGCAAGCTTTAGAGCTTAGGAAAAAATTATTGGGAGAAGAACATCTTGATGTACTAGATGGCTTTGTCGCTCTTGCTCACATATATGAATTACAAAACCGTTTTATTGAAGCTGAAGCATTGTATGAAAAAGTTTTTGAAATTAGACTTCGTATATTAGGAGAGTGCCATTTGCAAACAATTGATAGCTTACACAAATTAGCTGATACTTACTATTGCCAAAAGCAATTCAGTGAAGCAGAGTCTCGATATTTGAAAGTTATAGAGCTAAGAAAACAGCTATTAGGAAAAGATAACCCTAATTTAGTTGTTAGCCTGTACGATTTAGGAATGACTTATTATATGCAAGCTCGTCACCAAGAGGCTGAGTTGCTATTAGTTCAAGCTTTAGAAATCCTTGAAAGGCAACTAGAAGAAGATTTTAGTGAAGAAGTTCATTCTAATATGATGCTTATTCGCAAAAATATTGATGCAGTTCAAGCAACATTACATTCAGAGCAAGAGACTGAATAGTAAAGCATTCCAATTGACTGATAAACCTTGATAATACGGTGAAAATATCAATGATGAACTGACTGCCAAAATTGATAGTGTGACAAGTATCAGCCCAATTATCATGTATGTTTTTTTGAACCATTGAAAATTTTCTACACCTAAGCGATCGCATGATATTTCATAGCTGCTTATATCATAATGTGATCGATGAGTTAAAAAGTTTGGTTTTCAAATCTTTATACAAGGAAAAGGCAAACAAATAAATGAAAGACCGCAGACATCACAACAACAAGGGTAAACAGCAAGTTCGTTCCCACAAAACCTTAAGGCAAGTGCAGCGTATAGCTCAACGCTTAGGAATTCCCTTTACTTTTTTAAAATCGGCTAAAAGGCGGTAGTAACTAAGCATTAATAAAGCGATTTGAGGTAATTCTTGCACCCGTCGAGTTAGTAGCCGGACAATGAGCCATCGCTCTGCCTCAACTCGTCACTCTTCCTTAATTTCTCGATAAACTCTCGTTTCCTTAAGCGTTATTCCTAACATCTGTTCTACTCTCGACGTATTTGGATTTTGGATTGTCAATCGCTTTGTATATCCGGGTTCTGTAAATCAATCTGTCGCAATCATTTTTCAAATTGGTATCATACTTTTCTAATTGTCTTATAAAAGGCGTTGCTAAACTTAATCAGCAACGCCTAATTTTGATT
Organism: Nostoc sp. DedSLP03; assembly: GCF_034530815.1. Lineage (NCBI taxonomy): Bacteria > Bacillati > Cyanobacteriota > Cyanophyceae > Nostocales > Nostocaceae > Nostoc > Nostoc sp. DedSLP03. The sequence goes on along the minus strand of NZ_JAVRCK010000036.1, from coordinate 34,663 downwards.
ATTCAAAAATTAATCAGCACTCTTATTCTGCCCAAGCAATTAACCTTGGTTCATAAGCATTAGCCAGATTTTTATTTTTCGGCAATACACGCAAAGACAAACCTTGTAAACCAGAAGCGGTATAGATGATATTACCAGTGTAAATACTCAATTGCTGTCCATCTTCGCCTTGGTAATCCATCACTACTGGCACAGCGTTGACAATCTCACCATTGGCATCGATCGCACCTTGATATAATTCCACCTGCACATCATTATTGGTCAAAGTTGCTAAGTCAACCTTGGCTTTGACAGCAACGGTTTGGTTAACTTCAATGTCTGAAGCTGCCGATACGTCAACATCTTTGATTCTAATGTTGAACCAATGTTCGCTGAGTTTTTCTTTCCAAGCGGCTAGTTCTTTCGCTGGAGCATAGTTATCAACAGTCAGGGTATGATAGCGATCGCTAGCTGGGAAATAAGCCCTTTGAGCATATTCTCCGACCATCCGCGCTGTATTAAAGAAGGGACAATTCAACCGAATTGCATCCTTCATTTTGGCAACCCACGGACGGGGCAAACCATCAGTATCCCGATGTTCATAAAATAACGGTACAACTTCCTTCTCTAACAATTCGTAGAGAGCATTTGCTTCTACTTCATCTTGATAGTTGGGATCGTCGTAATTCTCTCCATGTCCAATCGCCCAGCCTGTGCGGACGTAATCAGCTTCATCCCACCAACCATCTAGCACACTTAAATTTGGCAAGCCATTCATTGCGGCTTTCATGCCACTAGTACCAGAGGCTTCCCGTGGACGACGCGGTGTGTTCAACCAAATATCGCAACCCGCAACCATCAACCGGGAGATGTGAATGTCGTAATTGGGAACAAACACTACCTGTTTTTCTAAATGCTGTTCGCGGATAAAGTGATTGATCTCGCGGATCAGTTCTTTACCGGGGATATCTTTAGGATGTGCTTTACCAGCAATCACAAATTGCACTTTCCGGTCTTTGTTAGCCAGCAGAAGCCGCTTAATGCGATCCAGATCGCGCATCCAGAGGGTGGCGCGTTTGTAGGTGGCAAAGCGACGAGCAAAGCCAATGGTAAAAGCGTAAGGGTCTAAAACTTCTTGTGCTTGGGAAATTTCGGAGGCGGAAGCGCCGCGATCGGTCAAATGCTTAACTAAATGCTCCCGCACATACAAAATCATATCTAAACGGCAGCGTTCGTGATTGCGCCACAATTCCTCATCGGGTATGGCGTCCATCCGATCCCACAATGGGCTATCTGGTGGTGCTGATGACCAATTTGGGCCGAGGTAGCGATCGTACAATTCTTGAGTCGATTTCGCCACACAACTCCGAGCATGGACTCCATTGGTAATTGCAGCGATCGGCACTTCCTCCACTGGCACTTTCTGCCACAAGCCTTGGAACATTTGCCGCGACACCACACCATGCAGTTGGGCGACACCGTTAGAAAATGTTGCCATTTTCAGTGCCAGCACCGCCATACTAAAAGGCCCGGATAAATCGCCTGTATTCTCGCGCCCCAGTCCTAAAAATTGCTCTTTGGGCAACCCAAATATCTCTGCATAATACCCCAGGTAGTACAACATTTTTTCGGGAGCAAACAAGTCAATCCCTGCTGGTACTGGCGTGTGGGTAGTAAAAATATTACTGGAAGCTACCACCTGTCTAGCTTGGGCATAATTCAGCCTCTCTTCCTGAATCAGCAAGCGGATGCGTTCTAGAGCAGAGAAGGCGGCGTGACCTTCATTCATGTGGTATGCGGTGACTTTCAACCCCAAAGCTTTGAGCATTTGCACGCCACCGATCCCCAGCATAATTTCCTGGTGAATACGCATATCGATGTCGCCACCGTACAGCTGATCTGTGATGTCGTGGTCGTAAGTGTTGTTCGGTTCAATGTTAGTGTCCATCAAATACAAGGGAACCGTTCCCACCTGTACGCGCCAAACTCTGGCATACACCTTGCGTCCTGGATAATCTACCGCAATCCGTAGTTCAGAACCATCGGCATTGCGCTCTAGATGCAAGGGCATATTATAGAAATCGTTGAGCAGATAGCGTTCTTGCTGCCAGCCATCAGCATTAAGATACTGGGCAAAGTAGCCTTGCTGATACAGCAAACCTACACCGACAAGCGGTAGCCCCAAGTCACTGGCAGATTTGAGGTGATCCCCTGCCAGAACGCCCAAGCCTCCAGAATAGACGGGCAAACAATCTACAAGTCCAAATTCCGCCGAAAAATAGGCATAGCATTCTTTGGGTTTCTGTTCCCGTTGTTTCTGATACCAAGTGCGCTCTTGCAAATAATCGTCTAACTGACGGTCAGATCGATCCATTTGCGCTAAAAAGCCTTCATCTTCGACAACTTCCAGAAGCCGCGATTGAGAGATAGTACCTAACATTAACACTGGGTTGTGATGGCTAGACTCCCATAGGTCGGAGTCTAAGCGACGAAATAAATCTTTAGTATCAACGTTCCAATCCCAGTGCAAGTTATATGCCAGCCGCCGTAATGGTTCGAGTCGCGGCGGTAGTGAAGGGGATACGTTAAATGTGCGAATTGGCTGCATAGGTTGGCAAAACTCCAAGTTTAGCTATGGTTATTGTTTACTCTCTTTACCAATGTTGCCAATTCTTTATACTGTAGTTTGTGAAAAAGCGATGACTTTGTTAAGCATTGAGAATTATTTTTAACCTCGTTGCTAAAGTTTACACCAAGGTGTTTCTAATTCTATGCCTTACTCTGAGCCATGTACTTGGTATATTAAAATTTAATCATTGGCTGGTATGTATGACTGAAAAAAATTTAGTTTTGAAGAAATAATTTATATTTATTTTAGTATTGCTTCCGGGGATCAATTTGAGAGTCTTAGCTGAGGGCAAAAATACTCCATAGCTGTGTCCGGTAAGATGAAATTTTTTAATTATTTTTTAATAAAATTGCGCTGTCAATGAAGGCAGTCCCGATGAAAGGAGTTTCAAAAGCCTTGCATAAAAATCTTCTCAAGACTGGGATTTTTACTCAACACGGGCTAAATGCCCCGCTTTTGCTAACAGCACTCAGCATTCTCAAGCCAGGAAGCAGAAGGGAAACTCCATAAATAATCGGATGAAAGCCCTACCAAGCAGTTAATCAAGAAAAGCGATGCCTGGAGTGGGCTACACTTATGCTAACTACTTGGTATGAAATATTTGTACTAAATCAGGAAGATAACTTATAAAGGTGTTATTTTATGCACCTAGTGAAGGCTGATCTTTAGTATTTTTTGTCATTGTCAGAGCTACGGCTGCTGCATAAGCGAGTTCTGCTGCCATTTGATAAGCAAGTTTGATACTTGATGAAGTGTCCTTGGCTTTAGGAGATAGGGAAGCTTTTTTTCGGCGCGACTCAAGTTTTACATCACCTGCTGCGATCGCTCGCTGTAAAACGATCCAGGCATCTAGGTCTTCTGAGTCATAATTACCTTGAAGCTGCGATCGCAGTTGATCTTCGTCTACAACACTCAAAAAGCCGATAGTTAGAGCTTCTTGTACAATTTCTTTAATTAAAGCCATAATTTGAACCAACTGTGTGAGTTAAAACCGATACCTCAATTTGGGAAGTTAGATGTTTTTTTGCAGATTTATCCTCGAAAATAAGCTACTTTTAGCTTTCTTATAATAAAATTTATAATGAGTAGTACCTAGCACGCATCACCCGCTTGGCTCACCCGAATGGGTGATTTACAAATTTTTAGATACAAGTAATAGCGAAGAGAAAAGTTTTCAGCTACTTTGGCTTTTTAACGAAGTGAGTGTCACAAGTATAGTAAATATCATTCTGAGTTTAACGCCCAATTATAAAATAGTAACGATAACAATATAGACCAAAATGCCAATAACTACTTACAGCATTTTTTAATCTCCCTCCTTAATGGATGCTATCTAAGTGTATAAAAATATTTTAGAGTAGCGTAGGCTTTGCCTGCCGTAGGAATCGTTTTAGTAAAAAAGTTAACTTATTTACAGTATTATCATCAACAATAAATCTGGAAATCAACTTATTTCAGAAGAGTGTCCCACTAAAAATAAAATGTGCTATTGTTAAAAACAATTGTTATTAAAAACCATTCATGTCATTACAAACGTGAATTGGCTAGTCTGTAAATCATCCGTGTGCAACATGATTGGAGCAGCATACTCTAGAAATTCGTTGCAAGAAAGCCGTCATAGCAGTCGGGGAAGCGCTTACTTGTTTGCACCGATGGTTAACTTCAATGTGATGGCTGATGTGGGAGATAATCCACCCTAATTGGATTTTATTTGGGCATAAATACCCAGAAAAATCCAACAATAATTACATTGTTATGCTAGGCATAAATTTTATTTAAACTTTGAATATAGTCTAGTTAAATGTATTTTTTGTTGCAAAATAGTTTGTGAAACTGAATTGTTTCAAAAAACTAAAACCGCTTGAGAGTAAATAGCCTCAAGACAAACAACACTATCCCTATTTGCTTTAGGAGTGCTGTTAGCGGTAGCAAGCTTTTCAAATTTGCCAGAGAACCAAAACAGTAGTCTATCTAAACCAGCAAATTTTCCTCAGACAATTTAGAGTCTAAGTTTTGACACAGCAATGCACTGAAATTGTTTTGTTAATTGATTTTGTGAAACATAAGCCAAAATTTTACGTGCATATAGTACAAAATCTGCTAGCGACTTAATGCAATTGTGCATATTACTTGAGTAATTCTACATATCTAACCTCAATAATTGCTCGCATAGTCAAAGCCAGACTCTGGTTTTTCAATGTAAAACCATCTAAAAATCTTGGGAAATTTTGGTGAGATTGCCACCTTAGCTCATGTATTAATACACACAGAGTCTATTGGTATTGGTAGAAGATTAGAATACAGCCAAAACAACTTTAAACACTGTCAACAACAATTGATTAACGAGATATGTAGCCATGCAGAACGAGCAATATTTTTCTAAATTGCAGCGCGTGCAAGAACTTTTAGTAACTACAGTGTTAGGAGATATTCCAACACTTCTTCTCGGCCCAAAGTTGCGTAATTTAGGATATCGTAGTATTTTTGCCGAGATAGACAGCCCAGTATATATTCAAAATGGTGTTGAATTTAACGGTACTTCTTGTATTGAGATCGGTGCAGGAGTCTATATTTTCAAGGGTGTGCGGATGGATGCGAGAGGACATAAAAATAATAGAATTCATCTAGGAAATAGAGTCGCGATTGAACGTAACGTTGATATTGGGTCTTTAGAAGATACGTATATACATATTGATGAAGACACCTTCATTGCTCCTAACGTGTGTATTGAGGGGCCAGGAGACATTAAAATTGGTAAACACTGCATGATTGCTGCCCATTCAGGGATATATGCCAATAATCATAATTTTGCCGATCCGATGGAGTTGATTAAATACCAAGGTGTTACTCGCAAGGGAATTGTGATTGAGGATGATTGTTGGCTAGGACATGGAGTAACAGTATTAGATGGCGTTACTATTGGCAAAGGCAGTGTTATTGGTGCAGGAGCAGTTGTTAATAAAGATATTCCTGCTTTTTCCGTTGCTGTTGGCACACCTGCACGAGTAATCAAAAACCGAATTGGCAAAGATATAGCAAAGCTTCAAGTTGAGAAATAGGGCATAGGGTATAAGAGGGAGAGAGGCAAGGGGAGCAGGGGAGCAGGGGGCAGGGGGCAGGGGAGATGAGGGGACAAAGGGATAAACAAAACTCCTAACTCTTAACTCATTACTCATTACTCATTACTCATTACTCAGCACTGCTGAAAGGCATGGGGAATAGTAACTATCCCCTGTAACCTGTTGCCTTTTTTGGGAAACCTTTGCCATCAGTCAACGTCACAAGGGTAAACGCCTCTGAGTTATCTTTCTTAAGGGCATCTACAAGTCAGACAACTGACATCTTGTACATTATCAATAACCGTAGGCTAGACATTCCTAGTCTTGAGTCCCCAGAGTCCTCTAAAAAAGGGACGAGATTTGGGTAATATAAAGTAGCTATCTTTTCTGCATTGCAGATACTGAAAGAAAAGCTTTCTTTGTTTTACCCGTTGGAGATATTTCTATGCTGACTTTAAAAATCGCTGTTTATATTGTTGTTGCCTTCTTTGTAACTATCTTCATCTTCGGATTTTTGTCGAACGATCCGGCTCGTAACCCCGGCCGTCGGGACTTAGAGTAAAAGGGCGATAAATTATCCGCGACTTTGGAAGGCGGAAAATACTAAACGCCACGGAAACTTACTAAGCGAAAATTTAGTAAGTTTCTTTCTCCAAGTAGCTTGCTGTAGGTAGCAGAAGGCGACAGTCGGAAGGCAAAATGTATGTTTATCCTTCCCTTTGTCATTTGGCTGTTTGTTAGCCCGATTTTGCTCACTTATGCTTCATCCAGTTCTGCCACCTAATCCGCCTCCTATCGTTGAATCTTTACAACCTGTAAATCCCGCCTCATCTGCTAGTCATACAAAGTTTCTTTCAGGTGTAGATACTGGAACACACGAAAACACAGACAAATCCAAGCAGCCCAAGAATTTGGCTCAGTTGGCAATTTCGGGTAACACTAAGAGCGATCTTTTATTGTCAACTCCGATCGACTCAACTCAAGATCGCTTGGTAGTAGCTGAAACTTCTTCTGTACCTCATTCACCAGAAACCTTTCCACCAGAAAGTTCCCCACTCCCTGGTTCTGCAACTGCTGGGCTTTTGGGGCAGCCGCTGGTTGTTGGTTATCCCACGCAAGAGGTTACAACCTCTAATCGCCAAGTTAAAAAAGACACAAAGGCAAGTCCGAGCGTCGAACCCCGCCACTCGGAACTTCTGATGTCGGCACTGCGCAAACGGGAGATGCAAAGAAAAGTCGAAGCGGAGGCTTCAGACCAAAATGCAAAAGATAAGCCTTCTCAAAAACTCAGTCAGCGATGTCTGACGACAAGCCGCTTTGCGTCTACGCTAAATCTAAACTCTAATGGTGGAGCAAAACCAACCTTTTTGGACTCTTCTAGCTTTAGCTATAAAGTTTCTCCAAGTCCCCTTGTCGCCCAATCTTTGCTCCCTCCTCAAATCGCCCCAACTGTCACCAACAGCAACAAGTTAGACAAATCCAAAGCAGAAATTTTAGCTGAGAAGTTAACTCAACAAAAACAGCAACGCGATATTACTGCACAACAGTCTCTAAAAAAAGACAATATCTCTGTATCTGCTGCCGATCTTGCACCGAGTTCTCAATCAGTACAAAATCTTATAACATTTAAGTCTCGTAACCCGACAAACCAACTCTCAGCGCCGATAACTGTAGAATTTAAGTCCCCATTCCAGTCACAAGCTCAAGTACCAACGCCTACACCACAAGTAAATACCACTCAGCCACAAGCTCAACCATCTGGTACAACTGCGCCAGCTACCACACCGCCAGCCGGGCCAAGAACTGTAGAAGTCACTTCAGATCGGCAAGAGTATGACGAGAAACAGCGAATTATTACAGCTGTAGGTAATGTAGTTGTGCGATTTGATGGGGCAGTAGTGGATGCCGATCGCTTGCAAGTTAATTTGGACAACTTGATCGCTGCGGGTGAAGGCAACGTCACCTTAACACGGGGCGATCAGATACTGCGCGGACAACGCTTTACCTATAACTTTGTTCAAGATCGTGGAGAACTGGAAAATGGTAGAGGAGAAATTTACGTACCCTCAGCCCAAACAGATTTTGCTTTTTCACCCACAGCTATAAGTGCTGGTGGAGTTTCAAGACTTCCGCCTAGCGATCGCATTCGAGCCGATCAGCCCCTTTCCGGTGTGAGTAGCCCTGGAGGAATTAATGTGACATTTGGTGGTCAGTCAGATGCTAGCAACATCCCGCGATCGAAAACAGGGGGTGTAGTCAATCGGCTTAGGTTTGAAGCTGAACAAATTGATTTTTATCCGCAAGGCTGGCAAGCAAGCAATGTCCGCATCACCAACGATCCTTTTTCGCCCCCGGAATTAGAATTACGCGCAGATAAAGTAACTTTGACGCGAGAATCACCTTTGGTAGACCGCATCAGGACACAGCGACAGCGTTTGGTATTAGATCAAAAAGTCTCCTTACCAATTCCGTTGAATGAGCGTACTATTGACCGCCGAGAGCGGGACGCTTCACCTGCAATAGTCTCCCCCGGCTACGATGGAGAAGATCGGGGTGGTTTGTATATTGAGCGTGGCTTTCCACTAATCGATACTGAGCAAACACGCTGGACGATAACGCCCCAGTTATTATTACAGAGAGGTGTGCAAGAAGGGGTGGGTGACTTAGGCTCACTGTTTGCTGTGAAGACCAAGATAAATTCTGTTTTGAGTCCACGGACGATAATTCAGGGAAATGGGGAATTAACTAGTTTTAACTTGAATGACGTGGAAGATAATTTGCGGGTGAATTTAGGATTGCGTCAGATATTAGGCACTTCTCTTCCCCACACATTGAATGTGCAATATAACTACCGCAATCGTCTCTACAACGGTACTTTGGGTTTTCAAACTGTCCAGAGCAGTTTTGGCGGCATTATTACCTCTCCGGTGATTCCTTTAGGAAAAAGTGGCATCAACCTCAACTACCAGGCAAGTGCCCAGTATATTGATGCCAACACCGATCGCCCAGACTTGCTAGAACCAGTGCGGGAAAACAATCGCATTTCACTTGGTCGTTTACAAGCCAGTGCGACTCTCAGTAGAGGGCTGTTGCTGTGGCAGGGAAAACCATTACCACCCACTGCCAGTGAGGGGTTACGATACACCGCTACTCCTGTAGTTCCTTACTTGCTAGCGATCGCTAGCCTCACAGGCACTACTAGTTATTACACCAATGGTGATAACCAAAGTACTCTAACTAGTACAATTGGCTTACAAGGGCAAATTGGCCATTTTTCCCGACCTTTTTTCGACTATACCGCCTTTAATATCAGTTACTCTCAAGGCTTAAATAGCGGATTATCACCCTTTTTGTTTGACCGCTCCGTTGATAACAAAGTATTGACCGCTGGAATATCACAGCAAATCTACGGCCCTTTTCGCTTAGGCTTTCAAACATCTGTTAACTTGGATACTGGTAAGGAAACTAGCACCGACTACATCTTGGAATATAGCCGTCGCACCTATGGCATCACCTTACGTTACAATCCGGTGTTGGAGTTAGGCGGCATCAGCTTCCGAATCAGTGACTTTAACTGGGGTGGCGGCACCGATCCATTTTCGGAAGTTAAGCCAGTAGTGAACGGCGTGCAACAGGATAATTAGTCTAAGGACTAGGGAAGATTTGACAGGCGATCGATCTCACAATTAGTTAATGCCGCGCCAGGTATTCTCAAGCTGGCATAGTCGCCGCTTAGTTGAACGTGTGATGGTGGTTGATGTAGGGTAACACAGCATCTATGAACTGCGGCTTGGTATTCTCGCCATTGTCTACGGATTGCAATACTTGCAGCATCGTTACCTAAGTCGGAAAATTTTAGCCCCGCTCGCATCAGCCAAGATTCTACGTCAGTTGTTTCACCAACTATTTCTGGAATGGGATTAATCTTTTTCATGAGTAATATCTTATACGTGTATTCTCAATTACTCATTTCACTTTAAAAGAAACTATCAATACTAGCCAATATCATTTTTTATTAAAATCATCAATAAAAATTATTCATACCTGAATAGAATACTCAGGTATGAAAGAATGAATTACGATTACGGCTGGTAAACAGCATTGCTTTAGCTTATGAATAGGCCGTTTTCTAGCTCGTAATTACTAGAAGCGATAGCCTAATCCGGCTTGGAAGCTGACAGCATCAGCATCACTATTTCTGTAGGCGTCAATACCCCATTTAGTATCGCCATAGGCAATGACATTTTTGCTAACTTCTGATTCAACACCAAGGGTAATTACAGGTGAATTCCGATTGCCCAATGGAGTTTTTTGACCTTCGTCAGTTACAAAGGAATAACCACCACCGAAGTAAACGTTAGTATTTTTGGCGATGGGCGCATCATAAGTCACTATGGGCATAATTGCAGCAGCATCACCACCATACAACACAGAACCCCGCAGTGAAACAGGTGCATTGGGTACGGCGTATCGTCCTTGAATATTACCACCAATTTGTGCTTCATCGTTTCCTTGTCCGCCACTGGTTGCACCAACAGCGACACCAGCACCGATGTAATTACCGTTAGTACCGTTAGTAACTGCTGTTTGAGCAGATGCAATGCCGGCTGAGAGGACAATGGAAGCAGCAGCAAAGAAAGAGGCAGCTAATTTTGTCAGTTTCATAAAGTTATTCTCACTAGAGTTAGGTAAAATCAATGTTCTCTAGTACTAGAATCTCTTTTTTTACAAAATGTAACCTCACGCACCTGGTTCACCCAAGTGGCTGAATTATTTCTCACCCACTTGGGTGTAACAACTGAAATATTTAATTGAAGAATTCAGGAGTCAGAATTCAGGAGTCAGAATTCAGGATTCAAAACAAGAAAGTGGAAGATTCAGATCCACCACCCTCTTGTCTTTATGCTGTCTTATCCGCTTTCTCTGGCTCCAAGTTCATGCTGAATTCTGATTCCTGACTCCTGAACCTGAATTCTATTTAGATAACAGTTATTTCTTCAAAAAGCGCTGACGTAGACGAGAGATAAAAATATTTATCTCTGGTATTTTCAGCCAGGAAGCGATCGCAGCAAACACCGCAATTCCCACGAAACCAGATATACATAATTGCAACACCAAAATCAGTAAACCCGTTTTACCCAACAATTCCTGAGAACCAACCAAAGCTCCATAGCTTGCTACCCCAGCAACTAAGCTACCGCCAGCCAAACCCAGAATCGGCAAACTCCACTCGCGCCAAGGTAAACCATTGAGTTTGCGATCGAGCAACCATAACAGCATTAACATTGAGCTACAATTTACACCCACCGTTGCTAATACCAAACCGGGAGCGCCAAAAGGTTTAACGAAAAACCAATCTAATACAATGTTGAGCAAGATGTTAAAAATACTGATGCGAAAAGGTGTCTGTCCATCACCCAAGGCATAGAATACCCGCACCAAAACATCACGCCCCAAATAGACAAACATCCCAATTCCGTAAGCGACTAGCAAAGATGAAACTAGCTGTGTGGCTTCTGGCTTGAAAGCACCGCGCTCGTATACCACCTGTACAATGGGTACTGATAGCGATACCATCAGTGCCCCTAGCGGTAACATGGTAAAAGCAGTAAGTAGAAGTCCTTGGCGAATCCGTAATTTTAAATCTGGCCAATTTTCGGGGCTAGATAGTTTGGCAAATATCGGTAATAAAGGCAGTAAAATGATATTAGAAATAATCCCTAAGGGAGTTTGGACTAATAGATTGGCATAGTTAAATCCTGCCGCCGCACCAGGGATAGGACTAGCAAAATAAAGGTCAGTGGCAACATTAATTGGCATCATTCCAGAGGAAATTGTTGCCGGAGTCATAATTTTGATAACTTCTTGAACGCCTGGGGATTTAAAATCAAACCGCAGGCGTAATGTGCCTAATCCTAATCGCCATTGAACAATTAGCTGCACCACCCACTGGAGAATTGCTCCTGCCAAGGTTCCCCAAGCTAAGACCATTCCCCCGATTAAAGCGAACTCCGGTTTAATAATGTTTTTGCCCAGTTGCATCGCCAAGATCGCAATACCGCCAACAACGGTAATACTGGATAACAAAGGGCTAATGGAGAGTAACCAATATTGATTGGCTGTATTGAGAGTACCAAAGCCAATGCCAATTAAACCGGCAAATAAAGCCATCGGGGCCATAATGCGGAGTTGTTGAATAGCGATCGCTCTGGTTGTTTCTTCCAAACCATGACCGACTAAATCAACGATCGCATCCGCAAATAGAACTTGAGCCGCTGTCACCAGCAACAGCAATCCAGCTACCAGCGTTGTCACGGTTTCCACTAAAGGAGCCGCTTCTTCTCGCCGACGCTTGGCTAAAACGCTGACGAGGGCACTGTGTAATGGCCCATTTACGCCACCGAGTAAAATCAATAGAAAGCCAGGAATAATATAGGCATAACTATAGGCGGTAGCAGCAGCACCAACACCAAATGCGGCAGCGATCGCTTGCTGCCGCACCAAACCGAAGACTTTACTAATTAATGTGGCTGCGGCAACAATGCCAGCAATTCCAGCGAAAGAACGAGAGGGTTTTTGATCTTGTTGTGTCACGAATAATACCCGACAACTCTAGCAGAGTGCATACTTTAAAACATTTAACCTGAAATTTTGCAGTCTGTCAGGTAAATTTTGACCAATTAGTAATTTTATAGCTGTAGTCACATAGGTTAGGATAGTGTTGATTGCTCAAAGCCATGAAGCAACTGGGTCTATACTCAGCACCGGCTAAACGCCTTGCTGACGCTAACAGCACTCAAAACTTAGCACTTTGCTATAAATGCCTACGCCAACGGCAAAGGCAAAGCGATATCTACGGTAAATGCTCGCCTACGCTCAAAATTAAATTCCTGAATTGCTATAATACAGCGAATTACAAGTTAGTTAGATCGCGATTTCAAAGGGGTCAGACCGATTTTCTGATTTGCCCCGACAACACTAACTTAGTGACAGCCCTGCTTAAGTTTGTAGTGAATATACTCAAAGAAACTTTGCGCTCCTCTGTGTTTCAAATAAACCCTCAATTGACGACGAATTTACACAATTGTGTACTTAGTTATCTCCTCTATTGTGTACAAGCCAAAATTATTTTTTAATCCATTACAAGGATAGATCGAGAAAGGGGAACTATAACAATAACCATCTTCTGGGAAATAGTTGAACTAGGGATTGGGGATTGGAGACTAGAGACTGGATATCGGGCGAGATTTGAATCCCAAACAAATCTTACTCATATTTTATTTCCTAGTACCCAGTACTCAGTCCCAAAGCGCCCATTCGTCCCTATCCCAACAAGTTGCTATCCATCTGAAATTGGTGAATCCTGGACGCGGCCAGTTGAAGACTGTAAAACTTTGCAGTTTGTCATATTTTTGACACTTGTTAACCCCATGAAGTTTGGTGTGAGGAACCCTTGTATAAAAAACAAAATAATCCAGAGCAATGGAACCCAATTCAAATTTCACAGAAAATCAACTTCTTTTATCAAGCGCTCAACTTCAAGAGCAACTAGAGCAACAAAAAGCTCTGGCGAGTGTCATTGTCCGAATTCGGGAATCTCTTGACTTAGAAACAATTTTTCAAACGACTGTTAAACAAGTGCGTCAGTTACTAAATGCCGACCGAGTAGCAGTCTTGCAATTCGACCGCGAACAAAACTGGCAGGGAGAATTTGTTTCTGAAGATGTTGCAACTGGCTGGAACTCAGCAATGGCAATAAAAGTTTATGACCACTGCTTTGGAGAACAATTTGCTTCTAGTTATCAACAAGGTAGAGTGCAAGCAGTAGCAGATATTTACAATGCGGGACTGAGTGATTGTCATCTGGAAATTTTAAGCAAATTTCAGGTGCAGGCCAACCTCGTTGTCCCTCTATCGCGGAAGAAGGAACTGTGGGGATTGCTTTGCATTCATCAGTGCAGTGAGACTCGTGAATGGAAAGAATCAGAAATTGAGTTTATTCGTCAAATTGCTGACCATCTTATTGTTGCGATTCAACAAGCAAAGCATCTTCATGAAGTCAAATTGCAAGCAACAAAATTGGTTCAAGCAGTTCAGCGTGACCAAGTAATAGCTAAAATTGTCGATGAAATTCGCTCACCCCTTGATATTGAAATTATCTTTAAAACCACAACTCAAGAAATACGCAAGCTGTTGCAAGCTGACCGAGTTGCCATCTTTAGCTTCAATCCCGATTGGAGTGGTAACTTTGTTGCTGAATCATTTGCTGAAGGTTGGACTCCTTTAGTTGGTCTTCTGCCTGCGATCGCTGATAGTTATTTACAACAGACGCAAGGCGGGCGTTACGTTAACAACCAGACTTTTATAGTTAATGATATTTACCAAGCGGGATTAACAAACTGCCATGTAACTCTGTTGGAACAATTTCAGGCAAAAGCGTTTGCAACTGCCCCGATTCTCCAAGGAGATCAACTTTGGGGAATCATCGCTGCCTATCAAAATGCTTCACCCAGAGAGTGGCAATCTTATGAAGTCGAATCACTGAGCAAAATCGGCACACAAATTGGTGTCGCAGTGCGACACCATAAGTTGCTGGCATACGCTCAGTACCAAGCAGAGCAACAAAAAACATTAACTAGTGTAATTACTCGAATTCGAGAGTCTCTAGATTTAGATACAATCTTCCAAACTACTGTCACTGAGGCTCGGCAAATGCTGCAAGCAGACCGAGTGGCAGTCTTTCGTTTTGACCCGCAAAAAGATTGGGAAGGAGAATTTATTTCTGAGGATTTTGTGCCTGAGTGTAACTCGGTAATGGCAGAAAAAGTTTATGACTATTGTTTTGGTGAAAACTTTGCACCTCTTTATGCTCAAGGTCGAGTAAATGCGATCGCTGATATTTATCAAGGAAAGTTCCCCGGTTGCTACGTCCAAATCCTAGAAAAATTTCAAGTACGGGCAAATATGGTCGCACCTCTATTGAAAAAAGGTGAACTTTGGGGATTGCTGTGTATTCACCAATGTACTGCTCCTCGCTACTGGCAACCTTCTGAGATTGAATTTGCTAGTCAAATCGCCGAGCAATTAGGAGTTGCATTAAAACAGGATTCTTATTTAAAGCAAGTTCAAATGCAGGTTGTCCAGTTAGCAGAAGCCACTGAACGCGAAAAAGCAATGGAACGTCAAGAACTACTGGCTGCAACTATTGATAAAATCCGCCAGTCACTCGATATTAAAACTATTTTTAGAACTACTACTCACGCTGTGCGAGAGTTACTCGAAGTTGAGCGAATTGCAATCTACCGTTTCAACCCGGATTGGAGCGGTAAATTTGTAGCAGATTCCTTTAAAGATGGTTGGAAACCAGTTGCACAAACCCAACCAACGATTATAGAAACTTTTGAAGATACAGACGACGATAACGAACTTCCGCGTAACGAAACCTTTGTGCCGATTCGCGAAGGTGAAAAATTATGGGGATTATTAGTTGCTTATCAAAATTCGCAACCACGTTATTGGAAAGAAGAGGAAATTAATTTACTGGCTCAAGTTGGGGTGCAATTAGGAATTGCGATTCAGCAAGCAGAATTACTCGAACAAACTAAACGTCAAACCTTAGAACTTACTCAGACTTTGCAAGAATTAAAACAAACTCAGACCAGGTTAATTCAGGGTGAAAAAATGGCAGGATTAGGACAACTACTTGCTGGAGTTGCCCATGAAATCAACAATCCTATCAGTTTTATTTTTGGCAATCTTATTCATTTAAATGAATATACTCAAGAACTGCTCAAGGTAGTGAATCTTTACCGTCAACACTCTTCAATATTGCCAACTATCCAAGAGCAAATCAACAAGAGTGATTTGGACTTTATCATCGAAGATTTACCGAAAACCCTTGAGTCTATGAAAGTAGGAACAGAGCGGATTTGTGATATTGTGCTATCACTGCGAAACTTCTCTCGTACAGATGAGGCTGAATTAAAGCCAGTAGATATTCATGAAGGGTTGGATAGTACTTTGTTAATTTTAGGGCATCGCCTCAAAAATAATAACGATCGCCCAGCAATTGAGATTGTTAAACAATATGATAGTTTACCTTTGCTCGAATGCTATCCTGCGCAATTAAATCAAGTGTTTATGAATCTTTTAAGTAACAGTATTGATGCATTAGAGGAAAAGTTTAACACTATACAGCAAAGGTATTTGAAATTATTACAAACGTGTCCGAGAATACCTTTGACTATCTGGATTAATACGCAAGTCATTAATAACCAGGTTGTAATCAGAATAGCTGATAATGGTCTGGGGATTCCAGAAGAGGTGCGATCGCATATATTCGATCCCTTCTTCACTACCAAAGCACCAGGTAAAGGTACGGGGTTAGGATTGTCTATTAGCCATCAAATAGTAGTTGAGAAACATCATGGTCAGATGAAATGTTCCTCTAAACCAGGAGAAGGAACAGAGTTTTTAATTGAAATTCCTATTGATAATTAGAAACTACTGATTTTTGACAATTTTACTCAATTTTAATAGGGGAGCCAGGATCGGTAGAGGTTTCCTCCGTTCCCCCGAAGGCATCATAACAAACTAATGCACCAACCTTTGAATCAATATAATAATTTATTTTATTTAGAGTTTAGGATCATTTTTTTGGATGCGATCGCACAGTTAATGTTGATAAATTAGCAGAATTAGTATAAACAGCTACTAATTTGAAGTTAGAAAACTTTTAATCATCTTTTTCGCAAAAATGTCTCTGTTTTTATGCTCAACGCGGAGATTTTTTACCTACAACCCAAACTATCTCGCGTTGACACACCCGTAACTGGATTTATGCCATCGGCTCTTTCACACAGCAGCGAGACTTGATAACGGTCAATTAAAGCATCGCTAAAATCAGCACCAGTGACATCAGCATTATAAAAGCGGCTACGGGTCAAAGTAGCTTCAGTAAAGATGGCATTTTTCAGGTTAGCACCATCCATAGTGGCGCGATCGACTAAAGCGCCGCTTAAGTTCGCATCTTCCAAATTTGCCTTTAATAAAACTCCTTTAGTCAGAATTGCGTTGGTTAAATTCGCTCCTTCAAAATTTGTCCCCCGCATTTCTGCTGCCACAAAAGTCACCCCTGCCAAATCAGTATGAGAAAAGTCACGATTTTCTAAATTTATATTGTTGTAATTAATTGTGTTTATCTGAGCAAAAGCCGGTTTGGGATTAAGTATTATCCACCCAAAGGCTAGTAGTAAAATCACAATCAAACCCAAAAAGCGCAGTAAAATCTTTTTCATAACTTTATTATTTTTCAGTAGTCCGTTGTCATTAGTCCTTTGTCCTTTGTTAGTTAACAATGACTAATGACTAATGACTAATGACTAATGACTAATGACCAATGACTCTTAGCTATTTCCAATCTTTGCCAATGCGGATTGTCAGATCGGATTCTAAATCACCAATCGCCGCTACCTCGATTTGACCCAAGCCTAAGACTTTTTGCAAATCAACCCCAACTCGTCGATTGCCTTTTTGGACAATAATCTGAGTTTGACGTTGAGTATCCGGCCAATCAGGCACTTTGTAAATATTATTAAAGCCTTTCTGTTTAAGATAAGCAATAACTTTTTCAGTTAGCTGAGGTTGATTAGAGGCATTTTGAATAGCAATTTTGAGGTTAGGAACCTGACGCATATCTGGCTTTAGACCAGGTACATTTACCCCAACATAATCATTCAACAGGCTCTGTTGTCCAGTCATATTCAGCCAATAGCTATCGGGGTCTTTGCTAAAGCGGCTAAAGGTACCTGGCAACACAGTCATTTGGAAATTATCCCGATCTAGGTTAAGTCCGAAATTGACCAACGCCATCATTTCTTCCATCTTCAGGTTGGTATCAAAATATTTTCGCATTAAGCGAGTTAATTGAGGCAACCTGGGTAAGATGGTGGGACTATTTAAGCGTTGCAGCAAGGCTGCTGTTAGTGCTTGCTGACGCTGCACTCTCGGTAAATCTCCCAAACCTGGTTCGCGGAATCGGGCAAACTGTTCTGCTTGTTCGCCATTCAGGGTTTGCCAGCCACTGACTAAATTAATCGACAGCCGACTGCTGGAGTCTTTATATTCCATTGATTGGGGAACAAAGACTTCTACTCCGCCTAATTGATCGACTAACTGCCGTAAGCCGCTAGTAGAAATACGGATGTAACGATCGATTGGGGCATTATTTAAGGTACGGCTAACTACCCGTGCTGCTAAGACTGGGCCGCCTTTGGCATTGGCATCAGATACCTTAGTTAATCCCTTTTCTCCCTTTTCGGGGATGGCGATCATTGTATCTCTAGGAATGGAAAGCACTCTTACAGATTTTTCACTAGGATTAAGTCGTACCAGCAGCATGGAGTCGCTTTTCCCGGCAAAGCTTTCTGGTGAACCATCAACGGTACCGCTGACTGGTTCAATCCCCATGATTAAAATATTCATCGGACGTGAAAGCTTGTACTGGGAGAGTTTACCCCATAACTCCCCTGGTAATGGGATTTTTACTTCGTCTTTAGCAGCAGTTCCTAAATCGTCATCTGTTCGATCTAGATTGCTCCATAAAGGAGTCCACAGCGCTAACGTTGACACCAGCAGCCCAGATAAGATGATGCCAATGACAACCGTCATAAACCATAACAGCCATCGAGGCATGGTTAAGCCCAGTCTCTCAGAAAGCTGATTGGGAAACGCGCCCACAGATTCGATGACACTACGGTTCGGATTTGCTGGCTGGTTTAGTTCGACCTGCCCCTCCTCTAAGTCGGCTACTGGTGCTGGCGCTATTTGATTTTCTGTCCGTTGAATTTGCGACGATCCCACGTCACTTTCAAACTCTACTACTTGCTGAGACGTAACCGGATTTTCCGACCATTCGACTTGTTTTATCACAATTATCTCCCCACTCAACCACTCCCTAAAAGTATGTTAATCCAAGCTACAAATATTGCCAGTGGAAAAGCTCACTGTAAACTTGTAATGTTCTTCGGTAGGCGTGTATGACAACATGAATACTTTATTGTTCCCCGTAATCCTAGCTGGTGGTAAAGGTGAACGTTTTTGGCCCCTAAGCCGCAAAGACCGACCCAAGCAATTTTTAAGTCTTGATGGTAGCTCTAGAAGTCTATTACAAGCAACCGCCGATCGCTTGTTAGCACTCGGAGGAAGTTGGGATTCCCTGTGGGTAATCACTTCTAGTCAGATAGCTGAAGGCATAAGACAACAACTACCCAATCTACCAGTTGAAAACTTGCTGATTGAGTCGGAAGGCAGAGACACCGCCGCCGCCGTTGCTTGGACAAGTTTAGAAATCAAACAGCGCTATGGTGAAGACGCTGTGATTGGCTTTTTCCCTGCTGACCACTGGATTGCTGACCAAGAGGCGTTTGCACACACATTAAATGCAGCTACGCAACTGGCAACAAGCACAGCAGCGATCGTTACACTGGGGATCAAGCCTACTTTTCCATCAACCGGTTACGGCTACATTGAACAAGGTGAAAAAATAGGTAGCTTTAATGAGTTGCCAGCTTATCACGTGAACCGCTTTACTGAAAAGCCCGACCGAGAAACGGCAGAGACTTTTTTATCTACGGGACGTTTTAGCTGGAATAGTGGAATGTTCGTTTTTCGGGCAGGGGTTGTTCTCAAGGAACTACATACCCATGCTCCAGAAATTATCGAACCTTTAGAACAACATGGCCCTGATATCTATCCCCAGTTGCCTAAGAAGAGTATAGACTATGCGTTAATGGAAAAGACAACTCTAGCATACGTTTTGCCAGTTGATTTTGGTTGGGATGATTTAGGAGATTGGAATGCGATCGAACGCTTACTGAAAACGGAAGAGACTCCCAATGTGGAACTTGCTACTCACGTAGGTTTAGATACGCAAGGGGCGATTATTTACGCCTCAAATCCAGAAGATGTAGTTGTTACTATTGGTTTAGAGGATGTGGTGATTGTGCGCGATCGCAATGTCACCCTCGTTGTCAAAAAAGAACGTACCCAGGAAATCAAGCAGATCCTTAAAATTATCCAAAACGATTCCCGATTTACCGACCTGCTATAAAAGTTAGAACCCTTGGCAGAGGCGAAAAAGTCTGTTTTCCCATTATAACTTGACAGTCTGTTATTTTATCTGACAGTTATGGACATTATTAGCTTTGAGCCTCTGGCCAAGACAATGGCAATCGATTCTATTACTGCCTATCAAAAATACATTTCTCCGTCCAAAGGATTTTCTTGTTCCCATCGCTTATTACACGGCGGGGATTCTTGCTCAAATTACGTCAAACGGATGCTGAACGAACAGAAGCTCCACGAAGCTGTACAATCATCCATCAAAAGATTTCAAGATTGTGCCGCAGCTAGCAAGACTTTAACAAGCACCAAAACTAGAGCCGATTTCCGTTGTATTGTCATCCCCTGCTGTCTACCTCTTTAACTCCTCTGCCTCTTTGCAGTTTTTTACAAAAATGTTCCTCACCCAAACTGTTCCCCGTCAACGAGAAATCCTGGAAGTTTTCCTTCGCAATGGCTGGGACTATATGCGAAGGTTACTTACTGGTGGCAAAGCTGATGAACCCCAGCTGCCGACACCTGCGGTTTTAAAAAATATTCTGGTAGACTTGGGCCCAGTTTACGTCAAACTTGGTCAGTTAATGTCTACCCGCCCTGACTTACTGAGCGCCTCCTATATTGAGGAATTGTCAACTCTACAAGATGAAGTACCACCAGTTCCTTGGTCAGAGATAGAAATAATCCTCCGCAAAGAATTAAAACTTCCATTAGCAGAAACCTTCAGCACAGTTAACCCGATTCCCGTAGCAGCCGGATCGATTGCCCAGACACATCGAGCTACACTAGCAGACGGTCGAGAAGTCGCTCTAAAAGTGCAACGTCCGGGAATTGATATTACTATTGGTCAAGATATTGCTTTAATTCAAGGTATTGCCGATTTAGTGGCGCGGACTGATTTTGGGCAAACCTACGAAATCAAATCCATCGCCGAAGAATTTACCAAAGCCTTAGAAGCTGAATTGGATTTTACACGGGAAGCGGGTTTTACAGACCAACTGCGGCGCAATTTATCTCAGAGTCGCTGGTACGATCCCACACAAATAGTGGTTGCGGAAATTAACTGGGAATTGACCACACCAAAGTTACTGGTAATGGAATGGCTGGATGGGATACCGTTCTTGGCGGCGGATTTGGATAGTGACCCCAACGTTAAAGATCCTGCCGAAAAGCGTAAAGAAATAACTACCTTGTTATTTCGGGTATTTTTCCAGCAACTATATATTGATGGTTTTTTTCACGCCGATCCCCATCCAGGAAACTTGTTTTATCTTAAAGATGGTCGTGTTGCCCTCTTAGATTGTGGCATGGTGGGAAGACTCGATCCCCGGACACAGCAGATATTAACAGAGATGTTGTTAGCGATCGTTGATTTAGATGCTCAAAGGTGCGCTCAGTTAACTTTACAGCTATCAGATTCTGCTCAACCTGTGATTTTATCGCGGTTAGAAAATGATTACGATCGCATGTTACGTAAGTATCATAATGTCAGCCTCACACAAATAAACTTCAGTCAGATAATTTACGAAGTTTTGCAAGTTGCCCGTAACAATAAAATTAGGTTGCCTAGTAATATGGGTTTGTATGCCAAAACCCTAGCAAATTTAGAAGGGGTAGCGCGGACATTCAACCCAGAGCTTAATTTTTTTGATGAAGTTAAACCATTAATAACAGACTTGTTTCGTCGGCAGTTACTAGGCGATAATCCAGTGCGATCGCTATTACGGACAGCCTTAGATATTAAAAGTCTGTCTCTCCAGTCTCCCCGCCAAATCGAACTATTATTAGACCGAGTTACCTCAGAGACTTTACAATGGAATCTATCACTGCGGGGTTTAGATGGTGTACGGCGCACTATGGACGATGCCGCTAACCGACTATCTTTTAGTATTTTAGTGGGTTCGCTGATTATGGGTGCGGCAATTATTTCCACCAGAGCGCAAACAACTCAGCTATCTTTTTTAAGCAGCATTCTGTTTGCAGCCGCTAGTTTATTGGGTTTGTGGTTAATTATTAGTACATTGCGATCGGGACGTTTACGGTAAAATCATTTTGAATTTTAGACTTTGAATTGAAGGAAAAATCTAAAATTAAAAATTTAATGACCGACATTCCTTGATGGTACAAGCCCCTAGATTCATCTATGGAGTTAATCTAAAATCTAAAATCTAAAATTCTCAAGCCCCTAGATTTATCTACGAGGTCAATCCAAAATCGTTCGACTGAGCGTAGCCGAAGTCCAAAATCTAAAATCCAAAATTGTCTGACTCATGCCGTTTGGATTTTCAGCGAAGGAACAGCGATCGCCAAACAGACAACCAACAGGCAAAGCTTCTGGACTGGGTTGGCTACTAGTAACTAGGATAAACTTGATTTGAGGAAGCGATCGCTATTAATGCTAAAGATGCCCCAAAGCGATCGCCAATTACCTCTGATACCAGCTGGTTGTAATATCAATTTACATTGAAGCTGCATAGAAAAGAGCTTCGAGAATAAAGTCATAAGAAGTTAAAGATATAACACGTTCCGATGTGATTGTACTGAAAAGCTCGTTTAGGCGATGCCTACGGCGGGCTGCGCCTACGCGAAGTTCTTCAAGGGTGTTGAATACCTGACCCTTAATTTGAGATTTGAGAAAAAGCCATAACCTTTCAATAGGGTTAAGTTGTGGAGAATGGGCAGGTTGGCATAAAGGAATAATATTTTCAGGCCATTTCAACTCATAGGTCAAATGCGCTGCGGCTTGGTCAATTTGAAGGAGTGCAATATCTTCTCCAAGTTGAGATGAAACCGCATCTAAAAACTCTTGAAAATGTTGTCCACAAAGTTTTGGATACTCCAAACAAAAATGCCAACCACTCAGTGGTTCAACAACACCATACAGCCAAAAACTTTGCCGCTTCCATGCAACACGAACCACTGGTTGGACACCATGAGTTGTCACAACACGCCTCGGTTCGGTTTTGAGTCCAACTCGGCTCTCATCTTGACACAGATAACGCAGCCGTTTGCCTTTACCAAATAATTGTTGTAACGCTAACAATGCTAGTGGAATGTTTTTTTAAATGTCTCAATTGCCTTTGGGTCTTGGTTTACACTGCATGGTCGAGGTACTTTCAGCTTGCAGGCGAGTTTGTAGCGCACCAAGTAATGTACCATTCGGTAACTCACATCCAAGCCATAATTTTCATTCAGCCAACTCACAATTTCTCTGTAACTGCCAAAACCCTCAGGTGAGTTTAATTTCGCTTTGAGCGATTTCAGTACTTCTCCTGTGATTGTTGGAGCTTGTCCAGGTGGTTTTTTGATTTCGAGTAACCCAGACAATCCCTGCTGACGGTATTTCTGCAACCACCGTGTAATCGTTGACGGGTCGCGTGCTAATATGCCCGCTAGTTCATTATGCGATCGCACTTGTCCGATTTTGAACCACCAAAGCATTTGCAGCCTTTCTTTCTGACTTGCACTCCGAGCCTGCTTCAGTGTTTTTTCTAGATATTCTGCACTTTCGGTGATTTCTATTTCTAACTTACGTGCCATTTTGCTGCTGTCCGACTTACCCTCGACTCTCTATTATATGCAAGCTCAATGTAAATTGATATAAGTTAGAAAGTATCAGTTAAAAAACTTGGGTTATCGACTTAGTACCCATTCTGACAGCGAAATTGTACTTTATCTTTATTAAGAGTTTAGCATCGAATGTTTGCAATATTTGCGGGGTGAATTCGCATTTATCTTATGGGATGAAGCGAGGCAGGTTTTTTACTGTCCGCGATCGCTTCGGTATTAAGCCACTTTTCTATACAACGGTCGGTAACACGCTTTATTTGTCGTCACGTCGATTTTGGATGAAAGGATTTACAATCAGGACTTACGCAACTGGCACAGGCGATCTCTCAATTTTAGTACATATGTATTGTATGACCGACACTACACGGAGATGCTGTTGCAGACGAATTATCTTTACCATTTGACCGAATTTCTTTGGAGATGATTTATCGAGGTTTGTACCATTTTAGTGTCGCTTACGATCGAGGTAAAGCAGATAACCCCATTCAGTACTTTGCAGCCCCAGAGAATCAAGACTTAGGTGTAGTTAAATATCTCCGAAAGCCAGTCTCCAAGCTGGATTTAGCTATTTTTCCTGCATCCTCTTGACAAAAGTGCAATCACTCTAACCTCTCACAGGTGACCTACGGTCAAGTCCTTGGATAATCAGCGCACTGCCAAATCTCACCAAAGTAGCTTGCGAAAAAGGTGCCTTTTCGCAATCTATGCAATCGGTTACTAACTGCCAACGTCTGTCCATAACCAACGCTTCAATTGCTTCTGCATCCGAAGTCCCTGTATATGCCTGCAAGATGGTTGCTAACGCCAACTGTGCTGGTGGTACTGGTGGTTGCCCTTTGGCAGAATCTGCATACAGCTTGCTCAGTTCTTCTTGAAATTCCTCATCAAATAATTGATGGCGATATTGCCGTAAGAACGTAAACAGCTTTGCTCGTTTAATCCGCTTCACGATACTTTGCTCTAATGTCGATAGTTGTATCGGCGGCTGCCATATCTGGGGTCGCATACGTAAATTCGCTGTTGGTCATGCACATTTATTACCTGACTTTACATCAATTTTGGTTATGTCTTTCCTTGAGACTTTATTAAATATCTTTCAAATCTTGCTTGTTACTGTAAGCTTTAACTGGTAAGCGTTTACTCTATTTTATTCTTCACTATTTACTTGACTTTAGGCTGATTTTTCTTTTGTTTACTGATTACTGAATCGGTGTTCTAGATTTAATGAGAAATATGGGTGAATTTATGTCTGAGGCAACAGGAGAGCGCTGTAAAATTATGGTACGAGAGCGAAATTATATTTTAAAAGCGTATAGAAGGAGGCTTTTAAAATATAACGAAGTTGCGGCTCGAAAATTACCTCTCGGTAGTGGTGCGGTTGAAAGTTTAATTCGTCAAGTTGTTAATTTACGCATGAAAGGAAACAATAAGTTTTGGTTACAAACTAATGCAGAAATTATGCTAAATCTTCGTTGTCAATGGATAGCTAAAAGTTGGGATAATTTTTGTGATTCTATCTTTAATTCCTTTATTATTCCCCGGATATGTTGATAAATTTTATACCTAATATTTATAACTATTGAAATTTTAGATATAATTGATACTACGTACTCAAATTGTTTTATATATTTTTTTTGAAATAATCATCAAATTACTTACCAAACATCCTTTTGAGATTTCTCTTGAGGGTTAATGTAGTGTCTTATCAGTGCCTTTTATGCTAAGAAAATAACTTTTTACTGATGTATGCGTTTTAGCGATCGCACCTTTTTTATCCGACCTCACAAAATCGCCTTGCTCCCAATCAAAGATCAAAGACGCTTCCCCCAGGGTAAGCTCTTCTTCCCATCGTCTTCTCACCCCCAGTCGAGTCACAGCTTTAGTCTTGCGACGACCGGAATTAACAGAGCCTGATGATAATGAAGCGATCACTCGACTACAAACAGCCCATTCGGATTTTAAGTCAGCCATTGAGCTAGCTCAACAGTTTGCATCTCTTGTGCGTCAACGCCAGCCTGAGCAGCTTGATGCTTGGTTAGACAAAGCTAAAAACAGATCAGTTTCTTTGCTGCGCCGTTTTGCTGTTGGTTTAGAGTCTGACTACGATACTGTCAAGGCAGGAGTCAGGCTTTCGACGAGTAACGGCCCCGTTGAAGGACATATTAATCGACTGAAAATATTAAAGCGGCAGATGTATGGTCGAGCCAAGATAGACTTACTTGAACGACGATTTTTGTTGGCTATTTGAGGAGAAAATTTTGACAATTTACACTTGATGATATGAGTTATATAAATCAGTTTATCTGGCAAAGGGCGGTTCAATTTGCTATCAATTGTTATAAATTTACCCGCCTATTTCCTCAGTCCGAATTGTATGGTTTAACCAGCTAAATTCGACGTTCTTCTGTATCTGTAGCATCTAATATAGCAGAAGGCTATGGAAGGCGCTCAAAGCCAGAATACATACAGTTTTTACATATTGCATTAGGATCTTTGAGAGAACTTGATACCCAATTAATCATTGCCAAAGAAGTAGATTTAGCTGACAA
The DNA here is from genome assembly GCF_034530815.1 of Nostoc sp. DedSLP03. Taxonomy (NCBI): domain Bacteria; kingdom Bacillati; phylum Cyanobacteriota; class Cyanophyceae; order Nostocales; family Nostocaceae; genus Nostoc; species Nostoc sp. DedSLP03. Next base: position 8,759 of record NZ_JAVRCK010000036.1, on the reverse strand, counting down.
AAACCTTTTCACTCCCCTATTGAATGAGGTCGAGGAAATGCAAAGTATATTAGTTGCTAGCTTAAACAAACTCAAAGCTTGAATTTATTACTTCTACCCTTCCGACTTCTGCCTTCTGCCCTCTGCCTTCCTCCAACCAAGATCACCAAAAGTTGCCAAGAACCATCTTTTACTTTAAGTCATACCTAAGTCAGGAATTTTTGCTATTCATGGAACAACGCCATTGTTAACTATTTTAACTCCTTCAATAATGCTGAAATCCCATTCTGTTGGGCAAACTTTGCTGAGTTTAAACCCGGCAGATTCAAACAAGTCTTTGTATTCGGCTTCAGTTCGCTCCCTTCCTCCAGAACACATCGCTAACATATTCACATCTCCAAATTTTGTCCAAGAAAACTCATTTCCCGGAGATATTATGGACTCTATGACTAGCAATCGCCCTTGTTCTTTCATGGCTTGATAACAGCAGTTAAGAATGGCGATCGCTTGCTCATCATCCCAATTATGAATAACATGCTTAAGTAAATAAGCATCTCCACCTTCGGTGATAGTCTCAAAAAAGCTGCCCCCTATCAGTTGACAGCGATCGCTAACAGATGCTGTTTCGGGTGAATTTTTGGTCTCATCAATCACTTCTGGGAGATCGAATAACACCCCGGTCATGGTGGGGTTAGCTTCGAGAATAGCAGCAAGAAAGCTACCTGTGCCACCACCAACATCAACTAGCTTCGTAATTGACGAAAAATCATAGGCCGACAATTGTGGAATATGTGCCTCTTTAGCGATCGAAGCGACACCCTGATGGAAGATTTCTGCTGCAACAGGATTTTGTTTGTTGTACTGAAACAAATCCATACCATACAAATCTTCAAAGGCACTTTCCCCTGTCTGCACACTATGCATCAAATTTCCCCAAGATTTGTAGTAATGCTCCTCGCCTCGCATGATTGCCTGGTTATGTATAGAGTTAGGGACATTGCTCTGCAAACAATCTGCTAGTGGAGTAAGCTCAAAACATCGCGGTTGTGTCTCAGCAAAAATTCCGAGAGCAGCAAGAGCTCGTAAGACCCGATAAAGAGAATCACTGTGGGTATTTGTTGCAGCAGCTAAAGCATCGCAGTGTTGGGAACCGTCTTTTAGCAAATCAGCAATACCAAGTTTAGCAACAACGTAGATACATCGTGAAACCCAGTAGGCGTATACCCATTGTTGCACAGTCAAGGGAGACTGAAACGTGCTAGGCTTCTGGTCTGCTAAAATCATAATTTTTATTTAAATTTATTGAGTGTTGGTATTCTGAAAGGATTGGAATTGAATTTACCTTGGCTTCGAGTATTCAGTTAGATATAATCCAAGGTAATAGCTTCAATTCTGATTTTTTAACTTCCAACCTTTTAGTATCATTGCATCAAAACTACGATCGGGAATGAATTTTTTCAGCATCAAATTAAGCACTAGAGATATCTGATCCTTAGATAAGAAATAACGTGTTTTTGGTTTACTAGCTTCTAGAGCCTCTAGAATTGCACCTGCAACTTGTTCAGATGGCATTCCTATACGATTTGATTTGATCAAACCCTCGACAAAAAATTTGTAGGCATCACCATACATAGCTTTTGCTTCAGGTGACATATTGGCGAAATTTTTCTGAAAGCTTTCTTCCACTTTATCCGGCGCTGCTGAAGCAATCGAGCCTGGTTCAACCAAAATAACTTCAATTCCCCAAGGTTCTAATTCCATTCTCAATGCATCTGTAAATGATTCCAATGCAAATTTTGAAGCACACAATGCAGATGAGAATGGGAAAGTCATTTTGCCGCCTATTGAGCCAATGTTGACTATCCGACCTTTAGCTTTTCGGATTAATGGTAAAAATGCCTGAGTCACTGCTATTTGCCCAAAAACATTAACTTCAAATTGCCATTTCAGGTCGTCAATTGAAATATACTCAATAGGCCCATCTACCAATAAACCTGCATTGTTCACTAATCCAACTAATCCGCGATCGCCAACAGATTTTGAAACAATATCGGCGGCAAATTTAATTTCTTCTGCTTTAGTAACATCCATCAAGATTGGTGTCAAACTTCCAGATTTATACTCCTGTCTCAGTGATTCAGCATCTTTTGCTTGACGAACTGTAGCAAACACCTGATATCCTTGTTTCTCAAGTAGGATCGCTGCTGCTCGACCTACTCCTGTGGATGTTCCTGTAATCAAAACAGCACCTTTTTCTCTCTGAACCATTTTTGTGACCTTCATAATCGGTAGGACATTTATCTGCAAGATAAAAATTAAAAAAATTATTATATTCTTTTCATATAATTGAATTTATAGTATTTTTTATTTGCATTTTACTAAAGTAATTAAACTCTTTTGCTGTTAATTTTAGGGCAATTAATATAATTACGGCGTCCGTCAATATTATTCCATAATATATACCACTTAAACCCATTAATATTGATAATATTATCACACTTGGAATAAATAAAATTAAACTTCTTAAAATAACTATTGTAGCAACTATTTTTCCTTTACCTATAGATTGAAAAAGAACTACACCATAGGAAATGAATGGCATTAATGGTATGAATAAATTAAAAATACGAAAGTGAAGTAAATCATTATTAGTAAAAGTAAGGTTTGGCAACAGCCAGCCTAAAAACGTTTGTGGAAATAATTGTAGAGGCAACCAAAATAATGTTAACAAAGCAATGACACTAATTAGAAAACTTAAATAAGCTTTTTTCAGCCTATCGTAATTTATGGCTCCATAATTTATGCCTATTACAGGTTGTAAGGCTTGCGTAAAACCATTTAAAGGAATGAATGCTAATAAAGTTAATGTCTGTGTAGCTCCGAACAAAGCTATATCATTCTGTGTTCCATAATGAGAAATGGATTGAAAAACTACAAGACTTTGAATTAAGCTCATAAATGGAGTCAGTAGTTCGGAGATTCCTACTGAGAAAATATCAGGTAATAAATCTCTTGCTATAACCAATTTTATGGGATGAACTGGAATAGAACTTTTCCCAGAAATAAAATAATTTAATATGACAATACAGTAAACAACCATTGCAATCACTGTAGCGAGGGCTAATCCCTGAATTCCCCAGTGAAAGATACTAATAAATATGGTATTTAAGATAATATTAATGATGACAAAAATAGCAGCAAATATCATAGATAATTTAAGTTTGCCTTCAGATTTGATGAGATAGTTAGCAGAAACTGCTATGATACAAAACACTGAACCAAGCATATAAGTCTTAAAAAATTCTGCTCCAGCTGAGGCAACTTCACCACTTCCTCCCATCAATACAACTAATTTTTCACCAAAACTGTAGCCAATGATTGTCAGCGCAAAGGAGATAACAACACCCATTACTATTAAGTTGCCAAATATTTTGGACTGAGTTTTAATATCTCCAGAACCAATAGCTCGACTGAGAACAGAAGCAGAACCTACTCCAACTAAATAAGCAGAACCACCCATAAGAGAAGTTAGTGGTAAAGCCAGAGATATACCAGCGACAGCAGTTTCACCAATCAGTCGTCCTGCAAATAAAGCATCAACAAAAGTGCTTGAGCTTAGTAGCACTGTTCCTAAAATACCAGGAGTTGATAACTTGAACATCAGTTTAATGAGATTGCCTTGGAGGATCTCATTTGTCAATTGAGATTGTTTTTGGGAAGTCATTTTTAGGTTCTTGCTTGATGCTGTTTACTCAACTTTGACCAAACGGCTAACGCAATACTGCTTCACCGGTTTCAACTCCATCTCTTTTCCGGAGCCAACTGTGCTGATGACCTCACCACTGACTTCAACTCTGGCTTCATAGGCACCAGATACACTGCCATCTGGGGCAGAAAAATCAATCCGAACTTCTGCCCAATTCGCCTCTTGTCCTTCAGCAATTTGTTCTATAGCCAGGACTTTGCCTGCTTTTAAGTAATCTAACCAAGTCCAACCCAATTGTGTCCAGATTTCCCGCTCGGCAATTTGCTCAAATTTGGTTAAACCCCTCCATCCTCGGTAGAATTTATGCAAGTCTGCAACTGAACCATTTCTATTTACCAATAAATCAAGGGTTTCAGGTTCTAAATGTCCCCACAAGCATCCTTGGGGTAAATCAACTAAGGTGGGGGCGAATTGATGACCGCCAAAGTGAGTTGTTTGCCATACTCTTAAATTTCCGTTGGCAGCAGGAGCATATTCCTTGCGTAATCGGCGATATAGGGGAGTTCCAAATCTGCCACAAGCAAGATCAACTTGAGCATGTGTGCAAACCATCAGTTCGCGAATATGACTAGTTTGTTGCTGATACTGCTGAAATTCTGATAAATTGTTGGGTTGTTGTATCAACTGTTTCAATATTGCCATTACCAAAGTAATTGCTTGTTCCTCTGGGAGAACAAACTCCTGTTTCTCAAACTGAGAAAACAGTTTGGCAAGACGATAGTAGTACAGCACGCGGGTAAAGCCTGGGTGAGAGTACTCGCGATCGGGAGCAATTAGCATTGGTCTGATGTTAATTCTATGCTTGATGATGACCTCTTCAAAAAAATGTATGAATGTTTTGATTGTTGGATTTTCTTCAAAGACATCTTGCGGCCAAGGTTGGGGAATTTCCATAATCAACCAGTGGTCACAAGTACCTGCTGTACCAATGGGATCTTCTTTGTTAGCTTTAGAAACCTGTGAACAAAAACGACAATCTGTGATGGGTAGTTGATCGGTCTGTTGAGTTTGCAATTTAATTGCTCCTGAAAAAAAGCTTGAGGCATGTTTCTTAAATCCAAGCCCTGAGAATTAATCATTCATAATTCCCAAAAAATTATGCGTTCAATCAAACTAAATTTATTTTTTAATCAAGTCCTAGTTTCTTTCGTAAATGACTATAAGAAAGAGCCATGAATTAGTCTAAAATCTTAGCTATGGTAGTGAATACCCGCCGTCGATTATCTTTGAATTCGCGACGACCGTGCATAAATCTAGAATTATCGATCATAGCTAGATCGCCAGCTTGCCACGGGATTTCTTGGGTAAATTTGTCGTAAAGTTTCTCAAGTTCATCGGCTACTTCGTCATGAAGCTTTGAACCATCTTCAAAAATCTCCCATCCGCGAGTGTGAGATGCCCAAAGAAAGTTAGCAAATGCATCTTGATTCCCATATTTTGTTTTCACTACTGCTGGACGAATATATTTTAAAGAAAATGTTGAATCTTCATTTATTTGATAACTAAAATCCTCAAATTTATCCAATACTTGCTTACAATCATCAATGGTTTCACCACCATCAATCCATTGATTTAATATATCTAATGACAGGTTTTCAAAAGTAAATTTTAGTTTTTTCTCAATAAATAACTGTTTCAGATGTTGGCTCATTTCCTTCCATAGTTGTACACCGTCCCAAAATAGAGTTTCGCCTCCTTCTTGTGCAGGCGTTTGACAACAAAACCAAATAACATCAGGTTGATAAGGACTAGAACCATGCTCAGTATGAGCAGGACTAGCACCCATTCCGTTATCTACTGAGTTAACAAAATCAACCGAGTCAATACTTGTTTTCGTAGGATCTTTAAGGTAGCTACAACTGAATTTTTCCGAAAATTCTTTCATCAGTATGGGAGTTACTCCAAAACCTCGAAAAAGAACAACTCCAGATGACTTGAATAGCTCAATAATTTCCGCTTTAGAAAGGCGTAAAATATCTTGACAGTCGTTAGTACTGTATACTATTTTTGCTGTTCCTGTTCCTAATGACTCGATTTTACTAATCATGGGTTTTATTTAGTATTTTTTGGGATTAATAGTGTAATTGTTTACCGCAAGACAAACGCCTTTTATGCTGAATTAGCAACGAACTGCTGTGGCTTGGTTGAGCGTGGACGTTCACCAAGCAAAATCATTTTTAAGCCACTAGCAGGAGGATAGTTAACACCTATAGCCTTGGGTTTTTCTACTATTTCTTCATCGGCTAGTGCTAGTTGATAGCGACTGAGAATTGTTGCTAAGACTAGCTTCATTTCAAAAAGTGCTAACACCTCACCCGGACAGCGACGAGCGCCACCCCCAAATGGGAGAAATTCATAGGGAGAGTATTGTCTCTCCAGAAACCGTTCTGGTTTGAATTCCTTCGGTTGTGGGTATAAGTCCTCACGCTGATGTGTCAGATAGATACAGCCTCTGGTGACTGTATCTGGACTCAATTCGTAGCCCATCACCTCAATTGGTGCTTCTACCAACCGTGGAAATGTGACTACCTGAGTTGGGTAAATTCGTAGTGCTTCATTACAGACAGCGCTGAGGTAGGGTAGCGCAGCAATAGCCATAGGATCTGGGGATTGCCCAAGAGTATCAAGTTCTGCTAGCAATCGATCGCGAACATCTTTTGAACGGTGAACCCAGTACAATGACCAAGTTATGGCAGTGGCTGACGCATCCTGACCACCCAGTAGTAATGATGGAAACAAATCCCGTATATCCTCATCGGTCATTGGTTGACCTGTTTCATCACGGGCAAAGAGTAGTTCCGAGAGAACATCGGTGCGAGTCGGATCTACTTGCGATCGCCTTTGTGCAATTTCAGCATAAAGTAGTTTATCAAACTGTTGTTGCAGATGAAGCCAATATCCCCAAGGAGTCCAACGACCTAAATCTTTTTGCAGAAAGGGATAAGCCAGAGATAACCCCAGCCAGCGAGACCGGGCAAAACTTAGTAACTTGGAAAGTAGTTGCCGAAATTGTTCATAACGCTCTCCCTCAGATAAACCAAACAAAGCTTGCAGTATTACCTCTAGGGTAATTTTTTGCACAGTCGGGTAAGCAACAAAAGTTTGACCTCGCGCCAGTTGATTGATGATTTTCTCTGTCACTTGACAAATACGCTGCCCGTATAGCTGTACGCGAGTCCCATGCATAGGAGGCATCAACAACTGACGGCGATGCTTGTGGCGCAAGCCATCAAGCATAAGTAACCCATTGTTTCCCACTAGAGCCGCACCGCCTTGGTTTAACTGACCAGAAGCTTTAATCTCTTTGGCGCTGGTAAAAATCTGTTTTATCGCCTGTGGGTTGCTGACGATAACTAAAGGTCTAGAATCAGCCATGATAGTGAAAATATCACCATAGCGATCGCTCATAGCATCCATGAATCCAAGGGGATCGGTCTTAAATTGACGATTCAGCAACTGGGGAGAAGTTTTTGGTCCATCTGGTAGTTTCATTCGTATTTTTAGGTAAATGTTAAAATATCGCTGTTAAACTGAACCGACAACAAATGTCTGCGACTGTCCTTGATGTTGACGGCGATCGCACATAACCATCTTCACGCCACTAGCTGGGTAACAAATTAGACCTCCAAATTTGGGACGTTCTGGACGCTTACTAACTAGCTCCAATTGATAACGTGAAAGAATAGTTGCTAATACAAGTTTCATTTCAAATAAGGCAAAAGTCCCGCCAATACAAACACGAGAACCACCACCAAAAGGTAAAAATTCGTAGGGAGAAAATTGTTTTTCTAAAAAGCGCTCTGGCTGAAATTCTTTTCGAGCAGGGTATAAATCTTCACGTTGATGTGTCGAATAAATATTAGCAATCAGTACTGTACCGGGATTCAACTCGTAACCCATGACCTCAACCGTCGATTCTACCAACCTGGGAAATGCAAACAACTGAGTTGGGTAAATTCGCAAAGCTTCGTTACAAACGGCACTTAGGTAGGGTAGTGCGACAATACTCATAGGGTCTGGATTTTCACCAAGGCTGTCGAGTTCTGATAAAAGGCGGGAGCGAACATTAGGTAAACGGTGAATCCAATATAAAGACCAAGCGATCGCAGTTCCGGAAGCATCACCAGCGGCAAATATAGGCGATAATAAGAGGTCGCGCACTTCTTCATTGCTTAACGATTGACCTGTTTCATCTTCAGCAAATATCAGATCGGAAAGCATGTCAGGGCGTGAAAAATCTGGTTGCGATCGTCGTTTTTCAACCTCAGTCGATAATAATTGAAAAAGTTCTTGCCGCAGATGAACGAGGTATCCTTCTGGACTCCACTTACCTAAATCCCGTTGTCCAAAAATACTCTTAAGAATCTTATCTATAGGAGATTTTCCATCTCTAAGCAAAGACACAAATAAATGTTTAATTTTCTCACAACGCTCTCCTTTATCCAAACCCATTACAACTTCTATACCCACTCGTAAGGTGATATCTTCAATTGTTGGGTATGCAACAAAAGGTTTTCCAATCACCTGTTTACTCATAATCTTTTCTGTGAGTTCACAAATACGTCGCCCACAGGCTTGCATTCGCGCTCCGTGAAAAGATTGCATTAAGAGCTTGCGTCGATTTTTGTGAACTAAGCCATCTAATTGAAGAACTCCTTGATTTCCTGTTCCTAAGGCGAAATTTTGGTTTAATGCACCTCTGGCTGCAATTTCTTTAGTATTTGTGAAAATCTCCTTTATTCCTAAGGGATTGCTCACATAAATAATTGGTGTAGAACCAGACATTACAGTGACGATATCACCATAACGTTTGCCCTGAGCATCCATGTAAGCAAAAGGGTCAGCCTCGAATTGCAGATTTAGCAACCAGAAAGGTGTTTTCGGTCCTGGGGGTAGTTTCATGAGTCTCTTTTACTCCCATTATTGATATCGTATACTGAATTATCGATACAAATTCTCAGATGTTTAGTTAATTCTTGAATATGAGGTTCAACGAAAATCGAAAAATGATCGC
>NZ_JAVRCK010000035.1:55605-82412 GCF_034530815.1 Nostoc sp. DedSLP03 | reverse complement strand
ATAATTCTAACTTTAAGCCCCAAGCTCATCCCGCCTGGGGCTTTTTGTTTCTCATCAAAATCCTAAAGTTTTAACTGTGCCACTATTTATCCCTCTTCTGTCACTCTCCGAGATAAGCAAGTAGTTCAGGAGTAAAATCATCCAGAAGCAAAAAAGGGTTTAAATTGGTTCATGGCACAACTTAGATGATTCAATATTCATCTACGAGCGTAATTGTTGGATGGGCATCTCTTGCCAGATGTTTCAGGATTTGTAATTCTACATCCATTGCCCTACTTACCTGAATAGAGTTTTTTCTTCTAATATCTTTTATTTAGAATACCCGGAAAGTGACAGAAGAGGGTTATAGCAAATGAAGGGATAGTTAGTGGGACTTAGACAAAAATTAAGCCCAAATAAAACCAAAGAATTTTTCTTTCAAGCACCTTCTAAAATCCCCTTGACAACTGGCTCACAACCTTAACTTGTGACCAATGATATACAGGTTGATTGAAATGAGGTATTTTCCCAAGACTTGACTAGATTGCTAAACTTCATGATTCTTAACGATACCAGCTTTATCGTATAGCTGACAGAAGTCCCATAATCCAATAGGCTGATCTTAAAGTGGTTATTTTTAACCAAGTTTATCTGCACAAGAAGATAGGCTTCGTTGCACATTACATTTGGATGACTGTGTAACATGTTGCTTATGCTCTATCATCACTTAGTCGTTAATAACTAATTATTAATACAGAAAATGGCCCTTAAAATTGTTCAGAACTTTGATGGAAGTTTTACTCTTGAAGCACAAGCTCAAGAAACTTTATTCAATTTATTAACAAGCGTTGCTTTCTTGAATCAAATTTGCCAACAGTTGGAGTGTGAGCAACTTAATTTTACAAAATTACTTTTCCAACCAGTTCCTTATAGCTTAACTACTACTAAAGGAATGCCAGCAGAATTTGAAAAATATCATGAATCTGATGAGTATGTCATCATTAATGTGCCAGCAAATTTCATGTTCAGTGCTAAGATTTTTAAACCCAGCCGCCTTTGTGCAATTTACCAAAAATTAAGTAATGAATAATTTTAAAGATAATTTTTTCTAATTCGCAATTTTCAATCCTGAAGGCAAATAGTAAGTTTAATATTTAATGTATGGCTTCTGAAACAAATCTTTCTTCTTTGGCAAGTCTGGAATATACACCTTATATAGACGATCGCGGCCAATTACCCGAACAATTTCAAGGTAAAATCGGAGTATATGCGATCTTTGACCAAGAAAAAGTGCTGCAATTTGTAGGATACTCTCGTGATGTTTACCTCAGCCTTAAACAGCATTTAGTTCGTCAGCCACAGCAATGCTATTGGGTGAAAGTTCAAACTATTGAACGTCCTAGTCGCACAATTTTAGAAAATACTGAAAATGCTTGGATTGCTGAAAATGGCAGTGTACCTTGGGGTAATGGGGATCAAAAGGAAAAATGGACTCATCCCATTGATGTCAAAGTTGTAATGACACCTGAAGAACAGGCGAAATATGAAAATCCAGCTAATGATGAATTAGCACAAATAAAAGTTCTTAAAAATGTGGCACGGAGAGTAGAAGCAGAAATTTCAACGCAATTGTTAGAAGTGCGAGGTTTGCAAATGCAGATTCGCTTCAATCCTAAATTGAAAGAAGAAGGATTACTAGATTTGAAATGAAGGTAGTTTTGGGGAAAACTATCTTATGAATATCGCTTGTAATCTCCCATGACAATACAGCTGCTGAACGATCGCTATCAAGTTATCCGCACACTGGGTGCTGGTGGGTTTGGTGAAACTTATCTAGCTGAAGACACCTATATGCCTTCAAAGCGCCATTGTGTGGTTAAACAGCTAAGACCGATTCACAACAATCCCCAAATTTATCAGTTAGTACAAGAGAGGTTTCAACGCGAAGCAGCTATTTTAGAAGAACTCGGTGGCACAAATGACCAAATTCCGGCATTATATGCTTACTTCTCTTCAGGTGGACAATTTTACTTAGTTCAAGAATGGGTTGAAGGGGATACTTTAACCGCAAAAGTCCAGAAGCAGGGGCTATTTAGTGAAGGCGCTGTCCAGGAATTGTTTATGAATTTATTACCCGTCCTGGATTACGTTCACTCTAAGCATATCGTTCACCGCGATATTAAGCCAGATAATATTATTGTGCGTCATCGGGATGCTAAACCAGTGCTGATTGATTTTGGTGCTGTGCGGGAGTCAATGGGAACAGTGGTGAATTCTCAAGGTAATCTTACCAGTTCCATTGTGATTGGTACACCTGGCTATATGCCGAGCGAACAAGCCGCAGGTAGACCAGTTTATTCTAGTGATTTATACAGTTTAGGAATGACGGTAATTTATTTGTTGACTGGTAAACAGGCGCAACAACTAGAAACCGATTCTCAAACGGGTGAAATTGTCTGGCGGCAATATGCCAGTCATGTTAGCCCAATTATGACAAGAGTAATCGAGCGGGCGATCGCTTATCATCCACGCGATCGCTATCCCACAGCTAGAGCAATGCTGGATTCTTTGCAGAGCATAGCAAATCCAATTCCACCAACGCAACCCCTGTTAACTCAACCAACTGTAGTCTCTGCACCGCCACCTCAGACAGCATCTGTCAAACCACAGCCTAGCCCTCAAAGTAGTCATAGTCAGAATAATATTCTCATAGGCAGTTTGATTGCAGGTGGGTTAATTGGTGCATCTGTGATTATTAGTCAAGTGTTATCCAAATCTTCTCAATCTACAGCAGACAAAACGGTATTACCTTCAGAAACACCGTCAAATATTACAAGTCCAGTGATAGAAACTCCCACATTGACACCAACGACCCCATCTGTTCCAACTCAATCATCTTCCTCAACTACATCAATACCACCTGTTGATAGCACAACTCTCAACAATTATTTCTGGCTTTCTCAAAGACTTGTAACTGATGCAGATTTGGATGGTAAAAGCGGTTTTGAACTCGATATTATGCGAAATTCGATTTTTGCCAGTCATGGTCGCCGTTTTGAGAATATTGAATTGCAAAATTACTTTAATAACCAACTTTGGTATCGTCCTATATATTCACCAAAGACATTTCCAGTTAAATTGCTGACAAAATTAGAGCAACAGAATGTAGAATATATCAACAAATATCAGGTTAATACCGGGTTAAGATATTTTAAATAATTAAGTTTTTCATCATCAGGGAGTGAGGACTGAGGAGAATAGCCAATACTTTTCTACAAAGGCTGTGCTAACGGCTAAATCTCACTGTGAGTAGTTGGACAAAGTGGATTATAAAAACTGGAGAATTATTCAGTACAAGCGGTTCCATGCTTGTATAATTAACTACATTAATTTTGACTTATCAATCGATTTATCATTACTTATTAGATAATATTTAGGTTAGCTGGTGTAGCATATCAGACAAAATGAAAGATATTCAATACCCTAAAATCGAAAGATATTAGGGGCTAATCCTACCGAAATGTATGTGGGGTCAGAACAAAACTGTGTTTGTGTGCCATAAACTACATCTTTAGATACTAGTCAGTTTCCGAACCAGGCATTTATATTTAATATATAAAATTGCTATTTTTCAGATTAGAAATCCATAAGTTAAAGAAATGCCATTTTTATATTTTCTTTGTTATTTTGTATTTAACGGGACAGTTCTTCATGATTTGGTGGGCTTAAATAACAATTAGTTAAACCATTTCTCTTCCCAAAGATGCATGTAAATTGTTTGCATTATGCTTACTTTGCTTCTTAATCTACAAGCAGAGTGCAAATTGACTAAACATATTACATGGCAAGATTTTCAATCGGCAAATAGTTCATATTCACAAGGAAAACCTTGCCTAAAACTATGCTTAAAACACAGAATCAACGTATTTTTCTGCCTGCTTTCATTAAACCTTTAGAAGAAAAAAATCAAACAGCTAGTAAAAAGCAATTTGTTCAACCAAAATTAGATTTACTGCAACCATTACGTCAATGGCTTGACAAAATTGAGATTCAGAATCAGAAATTAGCTAAATTTATTGCTAAACTAATTCCCGCCCAGTGTCCATTCGAGCGTGATGTCATGCTTTTTGGTCGCAAAATAGGACACATTCCGCCAATGTGCAAACTGAATCCGCTTTATAACGAACTTGTCTACTTGCGTTTTCGCGCTTTGTGTTATTTAGTAGATCAGTGTGGAGAGGATATTCAATCTTACTGCTGAATATAACGAGAAATAACTAATATGGAAATAAAAATTGAGCAGCAACTTAAGACTTGAATATCTCAATGAATTAGGTGTATTGAAATGGTAAATTTGGAAAAAGGAAGTTTCCAAATTCCCTTGGACTTATGATTCTCAAGAAACTTGCTATTTTTTGGAAGGTGACGTACTTGTTACTCCCGATCGGGAAGAACCAGTGCAAATGGGTAAAGGCGATTTAGTGATTTTTCCCGCTGGTATGTCCTGTACATGGGAAATTACAAGTAACGTAAAAAAGCATTATTACTTCGAGTAGTAAAAAATCAAAATTGAGCGACTTTTTTCTTGATTATCCAGAAAAGCAAGATTTCATAAATCAATTTTGATTTATATTATGGAAGTTTACCGACGAGTATCGTAGTATAAAATGGCAGAATCGGCAAATTGTTTATATATATCTCTGTCAAAACTCGTTGCGACTCCATTATCTAAAAAATATTCGTAGAAATAGATCGTCTAATTCTCTCCAAATTTGGCAGAAAACAAAGATCCCCGATTTCACAAAAGTTGTCGGGGATTTTGTGCGATCGCCAGCAGAGAAAATCCAGAGAGTTCATAATCGTATTAGTGGGAGTTTAGCAGCAAAATGTTTGATCCCACCGCAATTTTATTGAGGAAAATCATTAACAATGTTACTGCATTTAAGTACTTGGCAAGAAGTCGAAGCTTATTTACAGCAGTCAAAGGGGATTATTTTTCCTATTGGTTCCACAGAACAACACGGCCCAACGGGGTTAATTGGTACTGATGCTATTTGTGCAGAAGCGATCGCTCATGGTGTGGGTGATGCAACTCAAGCGATCGTGGGGCCTACAATCAATGTGGGGATGGCACTACATCATACTGCCTTTCCTGGCTCAATTAGTCTGCGTCCCAGCACTTTAATTCAAGTAGTGCGAGATTATGTAACTTGTTTAGCCAAAGCTGGTTTTAGCAAATTCTACTTTATTAACGGACACGGCGGTAATATTGCTACCCTGAAAGCGGCTTTTTCAGAAACTTACGCTCATTTAGAAGATTTGCAGATTGCCAATGCTCAACAGGTGCAATGTCAAGTGGCAAACTGGTTTATGTGCGGTTCTGTATATAAGCTAGCTAAAGAATTATATGGGGATCGAGAAGGTTCTCATGCAACGCCAAGTGAAGTAGCTCTCACCCAGTACGTTTATCCAGAGGCGATTAAGCAAGCACCCCTTTCACCAGAAGTTGCAAGCGGACATCGGATTTATAGCGCTGCTGACTTTCGAGTGCGTTATCCAGATGGACGTATGGGATCGAATCCGGCTTTAGCAACGCCAGAACATGGTAAGCAATTTTATGATTTGGCAGTTAAAGAACTTAGCAATGGATATTTGGAATTTGTGAACGCAGAATAAAAACTCATGAAAAGACATTGTAGAGATGCGAGTAAAATCGTGTCTCTGCATCAAATATTTTGAGAATGATTATTAGACAAGTCACCAGCTTTGCCACTACTATAAGCGTGAGATTCTCCTTCTGCGAAGATTTCGACAATTTATCCTTTGAGTAGTTCAACTTTGCGATCGCTCAAAATGCCAGCATCAATCATGCGGTGATATTCGTCATTCGTGCACTTAGCAACTATCACACTCATAACGATTGATTCCTCCCAATAATTCTTAATATTTTTCCATTTTAAAGGCACTTCAGGTGTAATTCAGAATAAGTCGATTGATTGAAGATAAAGATATCCCAGAAAGCATGTGATAATACTGATACACAGGCTGAGGTAACAGCTTGGTAACTATAAAATAGTCGAGTATGCAATTATGTTAAGAGAAATTTCGTTGGTGTTGGCGCAGTCCGCCGTAGGCATCGCTACTTTTGTTATTCCCTTGACTAGCTACACCCATAGTCAAGTAACTGCTACCACCACTAATTATCAAATTTCTCAGAATCCTAACAATCAATCAACAGGAATAACTATTGAACGTCTAGGAATAGGTGGCGTAAAACTTTCTATGTCCGAAGCACAAGTCAGAAAAATTTTAGGTAAACCTATAAAAGTAGAAAATGGCTTTATAGCTGCTATTGGTAAAGTTCGTACTCTAAAATACGCAGGGATCACAGTTGATTTAGATGAAGGTGCTAAACCAGGTAATTTTACCGTTTATCAAATCAAAGCAACTCGTTCTAAATATTCCACCATAGATGGAGTAAAAGTAGGCGACAAACAATCAAAAGTGATTAAAACCTATGGAAAAACTGAAATTTCCCAAAATGGTAAAGTTACTAATTTAAATTATATAGTTGAAAAACCCAGCCCTGGAGGTTTAAATTTTACTGTTGAAAAAGGTAAAATAACAGAAATTTTCTGTTTTTACGTGATAAATTAAGCAATTTTTACAAGAGAATGCTTTGCAATATCCAGGTCAATAGCAACGGCTTCTATTTGTTTTATAGAGTTATCTTGACCTCTGTATTTGAGCAACGTAGTAAATTGACCAATTTCTAAACTTGGTTTGCTGATGCGTATTTGCACTAATTACCTATAAAAGGCGATCGCTCAAAATGCCAGCCTTAATCATGCGGTGATATTCGTCAATCGTCCACTTAGCAATTATCACACTCATGACGATTGATTCCTCCCAATAATTCTTAATATTTTTCCATTTTAAAGGCACTTCAGGTGTAATTCAGAATAAGTCGATTGATTGAAGATAAAGATATCCCAGAAAGCATGTGATAATACTGATACACAGGCTGAGGTAACAGCTTGGTAACTATAAAATAGTCGAGTATGCAATTATGTTAAGAGAAATTTCGTTGGTGTTGGCGCAGTCCGCCGTAGGCATCGCTACTTTTGTTATTCCCTTGACTAGCTACACCCATAGTCAAGTAACTGCTACCACCACTAATTATCAAATTTCTCAGAATCCTAACAATCAATCAACAGGAATAACTATTGAACGTCTAGGAATAGGTGGCGTAAAACTTTCTATGTCCGAAGCACAAGTCAGAAAAATTTTAGGTAAACCTATAAAAGTAGAAAATGGCTTTATAGCTGCTATTGGTAAAGTTCGTACTCTAAAATACGCAGGGATCACAGTTGATTTAGATGAAGGTGCTAAACCAGGTAATTTTACCGTTTATCAAATCAAAGCAACTCGTTCTAAATATTCCACCATAGATGGAGTAAAAGTAGGCGACAAACAATCAAAAGTGATTAAAACCTATGGAAAAACTGAAATTTCCCAAAATGGTAAAGTTACTAATTTAAATTATATAGTTGAAAAACCCAGCCCTGGAGGGTTAAATTTTACTGTTGAAAAAGGCAAAATAACAGAAATTTTCTGTTTTTACGTAATGACTTAAGCAATTTTTACAAGAGAAAAGCAATGCAATGTAAACCTCCTCACTTGATCTGGAGACATCCCACAATTCAGTTTAGGGGAAACCTCTTCAACCCAACCTATCCTATCACTTATTCCGCATAGCGAAGTGTTAAGTAGCCTCTGTTGAAAAAATAAAAACCTATGCTGCTTGAGTAGGCCAAACAAATAGGTTTTGCTTTGCAATATCCAGGTCAATAGCAACGGCTTCTATTTGTTTTCTAGAGTTATCTTGACCTCTGTATTTGAGCAACGTAGTAAATTGCTGTTGATAGAAAATCGATATATCCAGAAAGCAACTACAATTCATCAATTGTTACTAAACCGCCCTCGATAAACTGTATAACAAGTTCATACCCATCAAGTAAAGCAGTTCCTAATAGAGGTAGCCGTTCTGTAGCAAGTACATTTACTACCTGTTCTTTTCCATTCCAAATAATGGTAGCTTGATGTACTGGCAAGATTACATTACTATTGTCAGCTAAATTTGCATATATATCGTACACAAAAGGAAAACTCAATAGAGTAACTGCTGCTGGGGGTAAGGAAAGAAACTCTGTAAAACCTGTATTGATAACAAATTCAATAGTAAAGTTTGGTTGATTGGGCAATCGAAATATGATATTAACGGTTGCATGTCCGTTCTTGACAATACCAGAAATCACCGATAATCGCGCTCCATGTCACCACTGAAGGAAACAGCGAACTTTATAACCAATGCGAATACCAAAAAGTCGAGCAAATGGGTGCTTATTACGTAAATATCGTGCCGATTCTAAGCCCGTTTTATCAATTGCGTATTCACCTGTTTCTATATCGATAATCACCATTTTACCGATGTTTTCTTCCCGTTCCACTTGTTGACGAATGCTATTTTCGTATAGTTCTTTCGCACGTCGTCCAACTTCTTCGCGGCTTAAAAGTATGGCTTGCACGTCCTTGCTCCTTTGTTCATGTTGTATCCTAATTCTACTACCAAGCTATAATACAAGGCGGTTTAGTGAACGATATACTAACGCAGACCGAAAAAAACGGTAGAGCAATAAATACTCTACCGTTTTCTAATTTTTATTTGAGATTTAAATCCCAAACCCTAAATCTTACTCAACACCTTGGGGTAACAATTCCCGGCGCTGTTGAGAACTAACTTGCACAACGCCATTTTCATCCACATCAACTAAGGCTGTATCGCCATCCTTAATGCGGCCAGACAGAATTTCTTCTGCTAGGCTATCTTCTAACAGGCGCATAATTGCCCGACGTAATGGCCTTGCGCCGTAACTGGGACTGTAACCTTCTTGGATCAACCGATCCTTAAAGCGATCGCTAACTTCTAAGGTGATACCCTTTTCAGTGAGACGACCAAATACTTCCTTGAGCATAATTTCGGCGATTTGGGTCACTTCTGGCTTGCTCAACTGACGGAAGACGATAATTTCATCGAGTCGGTTGAGGAACTCTGGACGGAAGTACTGCTTGAGTTCTTCGTTCACCAAAGAGCGAATCCGGTTGTAAGCTGACTCGGTGACATCTTCGGCAAATTCAAACCCGATACCGCTACCGCCTTTTTCAATTACCTTAGAACCAATATTGGAAGTTAAAATCAGCAAGGTGTTCTTGAAGTCCACCGTGCGACCTTTAGCATCAGTTAACCGACCATCTTCCAAAATTTGCAGCAGCATGTTGAATACATCGGGGTGGGCTTTTTCGATTTCGTCGAACAACACCACGGTGTAAGGACGCCGCCGCACGGCTTCGGTCAGCTGACCACCTTCGTTATAACCAACATAACCTGGAGGCGAACCAATCAGCTTGCTGACGGTGTGACGCTCCATGTATTCCGACATATCTAAGCGGATCATCGCTTCTTCGGAACCGAAGAAGTAAGCAGCTAAGGACTTCGCCAACTCGGTTTTACCTACACCAGTAGGCCCAGAGAAGACAAAGCTAGCTATGGGTCGGTTGGGATTCTTCAAACCGACACGAGCGCGACGAATTGCCCGTGAAACTGCTTTCACAGCTTCGTCTTGACCAATTAAACGCTGATGCAAGGTGTCTTCCATGTGCAGCAGCTTTTCAGATTCAGATTCGGTGAGTTTGTTCACCGGTACCCCAGTCCAAGAAGCGACAATGTGAGCAATGTCTTCTTCTGTAACTACAGGTTCTTCATGTTCAGAGCCAGTTGCATTGGTCTTGCTTTGAGCGATCGCCCGAATTTCGGCTTTGATTTCCATTTCGCGATCGCGCAGTTCCCCAGCTTTGTCAAAGTCTTGAGAGCGCACCGCGTCATCTTTTTCTTTTAATATCTGACGCAGTTCTTTGTCTAACTCTTTGGCTGCGGGTGGCAATTGGGAGTTAATCAAGCGCACTCTAGAACCAGCTTCATCAACCAAGTCGATGGCTTTATCTGGGAGGTAGCGATCGCTAATGTAACGGTCTGATAATTTCGCCGCCGCTACCAATGCTTCGTCGGAGATTTTCAGTTTGTGGTGTTGCTCGTAGCGTTCGCGCAAACCATATAAAATTTCAATTGTTTCATCAACTGTAGGTTCGCCAACCATTACTGGTTGGAAACGTCGCTCTAGGGCTGCATCTCGCTCGATGTGCTTCCGGTATTCATCTAGGGTTGTAGCGCCGATGCACTGCAACTCACCTCTAGCCAAAGCTGGCTTGAGGATATTTGCTGCGTCAATCGCACCTTCTGCTGCACCCGCACCAATTAAGGTGTGTACCTCATCAATCACGAGAATGACATTACCCGCCGAGCGGATTTCATCCATGATTTTTTTCAAGCGTTCTTCAAATTCACCCCGGTACTTGGTTCCTGCTACGAGCAAACCAATATCTAAGGTGACGACGCGTTTATCTTCAAGGATGTCAGGGACATCTTTAGTGGCAATGCGTGAAGCTAAACCTTCTGCGATTGCAGTCTTACCAACCCCTGGTTCCCCAATCAGCACTGGGTTATTTTTGGTTCGGCGACCCAATATCTGGATCACTCGCTCAATTTCCTTGGCGCGTCCTACCACCGGATCGAGCTTATTGTCAATCGCCATTTGGGTCAGGTTTGAACCAAATTCATCCAGAGTAGGAGTTTTTGTGCGCCCGGATGAACCGCCTGGTGAAACTTCGGCAGTTTCTCCCAACATCCGAATGACTTGGGTTCTTACCTTAGATAGATCCACACCGAGGTTTTCTAGCACCCTGGCTGCGACGCCTTCCCCTTCGCGGATTAGGCCCAACAGCAGATGCTCGGTGCCAATGTAGTTATGCCCCAGTTGGCGTGCTTCTTCCAAGGAAAGTTCTAAAACTCGCTTCGCCCGTGGCGTAAACGGAATTTCCACGGCAACAAAGCCCGATCCCCGTCCTATAATTTTTTCAACTTCAATTCGGGCATCTTTGAGATTGACGCCCATTGATTTCAGCACCTTAGCAGCCACTCCAGTGCCTTCGCCAATCAGACCCAGGAGGATCTGCTCGGTTCCGACAAAGTTGTGACCTAAACGGCGGGCCTCTTCTTGGGCCAGCATGATTACCTTAATGGCTTTTTCTGTGAAGCGCTCAAACATGGCTTTATCCCATCATCTGCGGTCGTGCCGGTATGCTGATTTTAGCACAGGCAAAGCTTTTGGATGCCTGTATAACAGATTATAGACATCCTGAACCTATGACTTGGGTTGATGGGCTAATTGTTAACTATTGACTACTTTTATCTTGCTAGTGTACTGAGGAGCTTTAGTTTACCAGCGTTTTTGGGATTTCTTATAAATAGTTGACTGTTCAGATTAAGGGTTTTTGACTCAATCCCAAACATTTATATTTAACATATATATTTTTTCATATCAAGCAAAAATAATTAATATATAATTTCTTTATAGAATTGACTTTTTTAATAAAATATTTAAATAAAAATAGGTGCGGCAAAGTTACATTTTTTTGCTGAAGCCGATCGCAAGCCCTAATAATCCAAAATTACTCATACCCAACTAAATAGATAGGCAGAAATAAAGCTAACTATATAACAAAATGTAAAACCTTCAAAACCCATGTAATTGCTTCACTTTTCTTTGCTCCGTACCCTTCTCTACGAGAGGCTGCGCCAACGGGAACGCCAGGGGCGAACGCAATAATATAGTTATAAATCTTCTCGCGGACTTACTTAAAAAGCAAGTGCCAAGAGGATTTTTCGAGGCGATCGCTGACAATGGAATACCATTGGTCTAAAGTTGCTTGAAATTTCGGGTGTTGTAAATCTGGAAGCCAAAGGATTAAAGCGTCCTCATCGTTATCTTGGTAGTAACGCCGCCGCCGCCCAGCTGTTTTGAAGCCAAATTTTTGATATAAAGATATAGCCCCCAGGTTGGAAGCTCGCACTTCGAGGGTAGCTCGCTCCATTTTGCGATCGCAAGCTGTCTTAATGAGTGAATATAATAAAGCCGCGCCCATTCCTTGACGCTGATATTCGGGATGAACTGCCAAAATTGTAATATGGGCTTCCTCTAAAATTGACCAAAAGCAACCCATCCCCAGTAGTCTCGAATTATAGACAGGAGAGAATAAACCCAGTAAATCGCTGTTGGGACTATCCAATTCTCGTTTGTAGCCGTCCAGAGTCCAAAGTCCGCCAAAACAGGCTCGATCGAGTTCCAGAATAGCACTGAGATTTTCTAATGTCAGTAATTTAATTTCTAAGTCTAATGAAATCACATTTATTGAATAACGTTACAAACCCTTTGTACACTGGGAATCGGGAGACGAACTCAAAGCCCGTAATTTGAACAAGGAAAACTTTTATAGTTATGGTATCGACTCACCCCACTGGGGTTCAACATTCTGGAAGTCAATATTTACCTCAAAGGCACGACACCAGTGCAAATCCATCGCCTAATCAAGAACTTTTACCCTTGACTGCCAGAGTTCATCATCGTGACCTCTTGGAAATTGGTGGGTGTGATGTCACAACCCTAGTTGAGCAGTTTGGTTCACCTTTATATATTTTAGATGAAGAAACCCTGCGTTCGGCTTGTCAGCAATACCGAGATGCTTTCAAGCAATACTACAAGGGTGAATCTCAAGTATTGTACGCCTCAAAAGCTTGGAATTGTTTAGCAGTTTGTGCGATCGCCGCTTCTGAGGGTCTGGGTATCGATGTAGTTTCTGGCGGCGAACTTTACACCGCCTTGCAAGCGGGTGTTAGTCCCGATAAAATTTATCTTCACGGAAATAATAAATCTCGTGAAGAATTAATTCTAGCGATCGAGTCTGGTGTTACCGTTGTGGCGGATAACTGGTATGAGTTGCATACCCTTGTGGAAATCGCCCAACCCGATCGGTCAATCCGCATCATGCTACGCCTAACTCCCGGTATTGAGTGCCACACTCACGAATATATTCGCACGGGACACTTAGATAGTAAATTTGGCTTTGATCCCAACGATTTAGATGAAGTTTTTACCTTTGTCAGTCAACAACCTGCCCTGAATTGCGTAGGAGTACACGCTCATATTGGTTCTCAAATTTTTGAGCGCCAACCGCATCAAGATTTGGCGGCTGTTATGGTTCAGTGGCTGCGGGATGCCGGGAAGTATGGTTTAAATATTACAGAGTTAAATGTTGGTGGCGGTTTAGGGATTAAATATATAGAATCAGACGATCCCCCCAGCATTGAAGAGTGGGTGAAGGCGATTTGTGAAGTAATTCAAGCAGCTTGTGCAGCCGAAAATCTTCCTTTGCCAAAATTACTTAGCGAGCCGGGGCGATCGCTAATTGCCACAGCTTGCGTCACTGCTTATACTATTGGTTCATCCAAAGTTATCCCAGAAATTCGTACCTATGTAGCGATCGATGGGGGAATGTCTGATAATCCCCGACCGATTACTTACCAATCAGTTTATCGGGCAGTAGTTGCCAATAAAATGTCTTCACCTTTAACCCAAACAGTCACAATTGCTGGTAAACATTGTGAATCAGGAGATATTCTGATTAAAAATGCTCTACTCCCAAAGACTGAACCAGGGGATATTCTCGTAGTTATGGGAACTGGTGCGTACAATTACAGTATGGCATCTAACTACAACCGCTTGCCTCGACCGGCAGCAGTCGTAGTGGCAAATGGCGAAGCAAATTTAATTTTGCAACGTGAAACTTATGAAGATTTAATTCGACAAGATCGCCTACCAGAAAGACTAAAGAAATAGTCATTTGTCCTTGGTCATTAGTCATTGGTCATTTGCAAATGACCGAGGACAAATGACAAAGCGCAAAGTCTGAGCGCCGGCTTCCGGCGATCAGAACTTTGTAAGAGAGGACAAATAACAAATGACCAACTGTAAATTAGAGGCAAAAGTTTAATCCAGATGTCATGAGAGATTGGTGGAAGCAATGGCTGACAAACCTGGGGTGGTCACAGTCCTTGCTACTTGGGACTCTGGATATTGTGTTAGTGCTGGCGCTGACGTACATGATACTAGTTATTATTAGTGAGCGCCGGACACTATGGATGGTGCGAGGATTCATTATCTTAATGCTAGCCTCAGCACTCAGTGGCAGATTCGGACTACCTCTGCTAAGTTTTGTACTAGAAAAGTTGGTGATTGGTTGTGCTGTGGCGATGGCAGTTGCTCTACAGTCAGAGTTCCGGCGGTTTTTGGAGCAATTGGGGCGTGGCGAATTCCGCCAGCTGTTTCAACCCGACCGTCTGGCAATCCCCAAATCTGATAGCGTAATTGATGAAATTGTTGAGGCTGTTAAAGAATTGTCAAAAAACCGCATTGGAGCTTTACTAATTGTGGAAACCACAGGGCCAATTGATGAGCGAGATTTTTCTGTGCCAGGAGTAAAGCTAAATGCGGAAGTTTCTAAAGAACTAATTCAGACAATTTTTCAGCCGAAAACTTTGTTACACGATGGAGCAACATTGATTCGTGGCTCACGGATCGTGTCATCAGGTATAATTTTACCACTTTCGGGACGCACAGCCTCGCGCCAGCTGGGAACACGCCACCGGGCAGCAATGGGAATTACTGAGCGGGTCGAAAATTGCATTTGTGTTGTTGTCTCTGAAGAAACGGGTTCTATTTCCTTAGCGGAACGGGGAACCCTAAATAGACCGCTGACGATTAGGAAACTGAAAGAGTCATTAGAGGCTGTTTTGTCCCCAACCGTGGATAGGGAAGCAGTTGCTCCTGGTCTGTTGAGTTTTGTTCGTCGGATAGGTGGGAAGACACTAGCACTAGTTTCACGTTTACTCAGATTACCATCGACCGCTTCTCGAGATAAAAAATGACACTACAACAAACTAAACTGCAAGATTTACCTACCGATTTAAAACGAGAATTATTGCCGCAGCATGTTGCGGTGATTATGGATGGTAATGGTCGATGGGCTAAACGTCAGGGTCTACCCCGAATTATGGGTCATAAGCGAGGAGTAGATGCTCTCAAGGATTTACTTCGCTGTTGTCAGGATTGGGGAATTCAGGCGTTGACAGCTTATGCTTTTTCAACGGAAAACTGGAAAAGACCGCAGGAAGAAGTAGATTTTTTGATGACTCTGTTTCAAAGAGTTTTGCGTCAAGAACTGCGGGAAATGGTCGAAGAAAATGTTCAAATTAAATTTGTAGGGAATTTGCAAGACCTACCACGATCGCTTCAACAAGAAATTTCCCGTTCAATGGAAGAAACTAAGAATAATCGTGGTATCCGGTTTTCCGTGGCAACTAATTATGGTGGACGGCAAGAAATTTTACAAGCTTGTCAGGCGATCGCAAAGCAAGTTCAGCAAGGTATGCTACAACCCGATGAAATTAATGAACAGGTGTTTGAGAGCCACTTATACACAGCCGGAATTACTGACCCAGATTTGTTAATTCGCACCAGTGGAGAAATCCGCCTCTCAAATTTTCTTCTCTGGCAAATGGCTTATGGAGAAATTTATATTACCGATGCTCTCTGGCCCGATTTTGACCGTGCCGAATTTCATCGTGCCTTGTGTGCCTACCAGCAAAGGGAGCGGCGATTTGGGAAAGTCTAAATCTGTTTACGTAATTAGACTAAGTAGGTCGGCGTAAAATTTGTCGTTGGCATTAGGCAGGAGGAAAAAGGGTTTTAGTCTAGTTTATCTTTCTTCACATTTTTGGTTTTATTGTGCCAACTTACTTATACAAACAATACCTAAATTAGTATAAAAAAGTAATTAAATAAAATCAAATATTTTTCGGTCGTCGCAATTTCTTAGAATTCATTGGGCCGAGAATTTGATTTAGGCTACGCAATTGCTCTGCTGTACCCATACCAATTAGCCGATCTCCCGGCATTAAAATCGTATCGCCAGTGGGGCCACCGATTAAAGTTCCATCAATGCGGTGAATTGCCAGAACCAATGCCCCAGATTGCGATCGCAATCTTGCCTTTTGCAAACTTTGACCCACAACAGGACAAAAAGCCGGGTCGAGTAAAAATTCTTCCATATACAACTGGCGGTCTGCACCAGTCAAAATCCCATCTACAAAGTCCAATACTTGGGGTCTGAGAGCCGCAGCAGCCATGCGCTTCCCACCAGTAATATAGGGGGATATCACTTCATCTGCACCACCGCGTCGTAACTTCTGCAAAGCTTCTTCTGTACTTGCCCGTGCGATCACCCGAATTCCTGAATTCAGCGTTTTTGCTGATAATACTATGTATAAATTTTCAGCATCAGAAGGAAGGGCTGCAACAATACACATCGCCCGTTCAATACCAACTTTTAGGAGTGTGTCATCTAATGTAGCGTCACCTTGGTATGCTGTATAACCTTCAGCTTGCGCCCTTTGGATTGATTCCGTCTCCGAATCAATTACTACAAAAGCTACACCTTCTGTCCGAAATTCCTTGGCAATTTGCCGACCAGTCCGGCTAAATCCACAAATGATGTAGTGTTCTGTTAAGGATTCCATTAACCGCCTCTGTTGCTGTAACCGAATTCCTTGTTGAAAGTACCCTTGAATAATCGCTTCTGTAAATCTGTTGACAATGTAACCGATATTGACTACACCCAACAAAATCAGGGCAATTGTAAATAATCGTCCTCGGCTACCGAGTGGGTGCGTCTCTCCGTATCCCACAGTGGCTAAGGTAATAACTGTCATGTAAGCTGCATCTTCCCATGACCAGCCCTCCACTAACCAGTACCACAAAGTGCCAATCAAGAAAACACCACCAAGAGCGATCGCCCCAGCCATCAACTCTTTTTGGATACGTTGATATTTTTGCTCAAGTGTTGAGAATGAGGTAAAAATAGTACTTTTAGCCTACTTTTTCTAGTTTTCTACTAACTTTAAAGTTATCTATACTAATAGTCCAATAACTCAGGACTACTTACCTTTTTTCTTATCTAGTGCTTCTTGGATAGCGCGTCTACAGAATTCTGGAGGGTCTTCTTGTGCTTTCACCTCTTCCTTCATTTCCTTAGTAACCCGAAAGTTCAGTTGTTCGGTTAGTTCTTTACTTGGTTGATTTCCAAAATTTTCAGGTTTACCTTTAGGGTTAGGCATTGTTGAGAGATGTGAAAAACGCTGGAATCGATGTTAACAACGAAATAAAGTTTAAATCGGTAGCTATCATCCCTGGAAAAGTTGTTACCTACCGATACCACTTTTACAAGAGGTAACTCTATTTTATGTTCGCGCGTTCCGAGTTAGAAATCAAAACCATCCCAGAATTACGTGACTTATGCCGTCGATACGGTGTTAAGCCTACAGGGAGTGCGGCATACAAAGTCAGCTACCTTACTTCTCTGATGGCATTCCCTCAGCTAGTACTTGGGCAGGTAAGAGAAGGAAGGGAATTAAAATCTCCTGGACTTAGCGCCATTCAATTTTTTGAAGGGGTGATAGATGAAATGAATTCACCCACAGATGAGCAAGCAGCACTCATCAAAATAACCTTGGAAGGTAGGAGAATGGCTTACCCCGATAGGTTTGACCAAGAGAACCTGCTGAATTTGCACAAAGCTACTCAGTCAATCGCGATCGAGATAGATCCCCGACTTTTTAAAGAAGTCGGGGATCTATGGCTTTAAATTGCTCAAGTGTTGAGTACAAAGTTTTTTCACTACCACCAGGCCTTTGAGGTCATATAAACGTTAGTTTAAGAAGAAGTACGAGTTGTGCTAAATAAAAAGTATTTTTTAGGGATTTCTAGGAAACTAGTAAATAACTATATAATGAAAAACTTTCAGGAGGAGCGGTAGTGAGCCTACAAACTCTCGTTGACCAAGCCACCATCCCCCCAGATTCAGGGTCAGCATCTAGTCCCTTTGATACAGATAGCTTTAATGAAGCTGTCATGTCTACCTACGCTCGGTTTCCCTTAGCCCTAGAACGGGGTGCGGGATGCCGGGTTTGGGATACGCAGGGGCGGGAATATTTGGACTTTGTAGCGGGAATTGCTACTTGTACTTTAGGACATGCCCACCCAGCGATGGTAGAAGCGGTAACACGCCAAATCCAAAAGCTGCACCATGTCTCTAATTTGTATTACATTCCTGAGCAAGGTGAATTGGCAAAATGGCTTGTCGATCGTTCCTGTGCCGATCGCGTATTTTTCTGCAACTCTGGTGCTGAAGCTAACGAAGCCGCAATTAAACTGGCGCGGAAATACGCCCACACAGTATTAGACATTGAAAAACCGATTATTTTAACCGCCAATGCCAGTTTCCACGGGCGGACTTTGGCAACGATTACCGCCACTGCACAACCGAAGTATCAAAAGTACTTTGATCCTTTGGTTCCTGGGTTCCACTACGTAAATTACAACGATATTAACGCTGTGGAAGTGGCGATTAGCGAGTTGGATGAAGGCGATTATCGGGTAGCAGCAATTCTGATCGAACCATTGCAGGGAGAAGGCGGTGTACGTCCAGGAGATGTTGCCTATTTCAAAAAGCTCCGGCAAATTTGCGATGAAACTGGCGTTTTGTTGATTTTCGACGAAGTGCAAGTTGGTATGGGACGTAGCGGCAAATTATGGGCTTACGAACATCTCGGCGTTGAACCGGATATTTTCACCAGTGCCAAAGGCTTAGGTGGAGGTGTCCCCATCGGTGCAATGATGAGCAAGAAATTCTGCGATGTTTTTCAACCAGGGGAACACGCTAGCACCTTTGGCGGAAATCCTTTTGTGTGTGGTGTAGCACTCAGTGTTTGCCAGACATTGGAACGGGAAAATATTTTGCAGAATGTCCAAGACAGGGGCGAACAGTTGCGATCTGGATTGAAGGCGATCGCCGCAAAATATCCTCAGCAAATTGGCGAAGTTCGGGGTTGGGGTTTAATCAACGGTTTGGAGTTGCGAGCCAACATCGAGATAACCGCAGCCGATGTCGTCAATGCTGCTATCAAGGAGGGTGTATTGCTGGTACCAGCCGGGCCAAAAGTAGTCCGGTTTGTGCCACCGTTAATTGTTACAGAGGCGGAAGTCAATACTGCCTTGCAAGCTGTGGACAAGGCGATCGCAATTCTCGCCAAATAAAACAGGAGTCAGAATACAGGAGTCAGAATACAGAATTCAGAATTCAGAATTGGTGAATACTCTACCTATAAAGAAATAGAGTTTTAAAGCGAGAATATTTTAATTTTTTCCGCCCACTATTCCACTCGCTTTTAACCAATATTCGTCAACCACTCGTACAGAATTCATACTGAATTCTGACGCCTTGGCAAAGCGTCTCCGGCTTTGCTCCTGAGTTCTGAATTCTTCATATAAAATATTCTTTGTTTTGTGTAGAGACGTTGCATTGTAACGTCTCTTTTTCATTCTGGGGAAATTTCTCGATAAGCTTGCCGACACTGCTCATAATTGTCTGGCAAAATCTCAGCATTACTAAAACATAATTGCTCGTGAGTAGTAATTAAAGTTTCATAAGGCTGTATGGAAGTCACAGACGATCGCAGCAATTGCAAATATTCTCCATCAGTACGGCTGAGTTTGTGGGGTGCGATCGCATTTTTATCCAACTGCTGCAACATCGCTAAATAAACACAACGGCAAGCCTCACGGTAGTTACCTTGACGATAAAATTCTTGCGATCGCTCCAACAAAAGGGCTATGGATGACTCATTGGAGCGAGTTTTGACGCGAAAATCAGTGAGATTGCCACTTCTATTTAGCCAAGAATATATATAGGGACTGAATTCTCGCCATAATCGCCAACCTACCCACGTTACAAATAATCCCAGTACCAGCCAAAACAAGAATTTCAGCAATTCACTAAGCCTTGGGCTAATTGACCATCCAGTAGGCAATTCTGGTAAAGCCCGTTCAAAGCGGTAAAACTGGTATTCCCACCATTCACCCGCTTGTTGTTGGAATTGAGACAAATGCCAATTCCAGCTAGTTTTTTCAAAAGTATCTGTCATAGGAGGGAGCAGGGAAGCAGGGGAGAAATCAATTCAAAATTCAAAATTCAAAACTTGTACTGAGCTTGTCGAAGTATTCAAAATTCAAACATTTTAGAACTTCTGCCTCCTCTGCCTCTTCTGTCCCATACCCAATGACTAATGACTAATGACTAATGACACTTGACTCTTTTTTTATCATTAGCCAGCCGATGAGAACAAGTAGCGCACCGAATGCCAGAAATCCTAGATCCCAAGCTAACTCATTTGGGCCTGGTTTAACATGATGAACACCCAGAATTTGATGGTCAATTAAACCTTCAACTAAGTCGAACAATCCACTACCAATCAGTATCGATCCAATAAAGGTCTGTGATGACCAAGGAACATCATCACGTCTTCCAGCACGCCATAGTAACACAAGTCCAGTCGCGGTGAATACCCAATCCAAGGTATGAAATAATCCATCCCACACCATGTTCAAATCTATATTCGCCCTATTTGTCAGAGGCCTGATGTTACTGAGCATGTGATGCCACTGGAGGATTTGATGCAGTAAAATTCCATCAATAAACCCTCCAAGACCCACACCAAGAAAAATGCCAGCAGTGATTAGTGGTGCGCGTCGGTTGAGGGTTTCATTTTTCGCCTCCATTGTCAACCTCATAGATAGGCTTTTCTCTCAAAATACAACTCTTTTGAGAGAAATATCTTCTATCTTGAGGCAAGTACGATCGTTTAACTTAAATTAATCAATCTTCAAATTTAATCTGCATACCCGCTTTCATCGGGTCGAAATCTTGGGGAAAATGGGTGTTGCGATCGCAATCTGCTTTTTCCAAGTTCGCTCCTTTAAGAACGGCTTGGCGGAGATTCGCTGACATCAATAATGCTCCCCTAAGATCGGCATCCTTCAGATTAGCTTGACTCAAATCGGCAAAGCTCAAATCAGTTCCCCTCAAATTAGCGTTACTCAGGTTAGCTTCACTCAAGTCAGCATAACTTAGGTCAGATCCTTTCAAGTTAACGCCTTGCAAATCAGCATTACCCAGTTCTGCTTTACTAAAGTTCCGTTTTCCTGCTGCATAACTCTCCACAAGAGTAGCAGCACTATTTATCGGCTGTTGAAAATTGACTTCAGGCATATAACAGCGTCACAGATTGCTCGTTCTTACTTTCATCTTGCCCTTTTAATTACGAACTAGTACTGAGCGTAGCCGAAGTATTACGAACTAGTACTGAGCGTAGCCGAAGTATTACGAACTAGTACTGAGCGTAGCCGAAGTATTACGAACTAGTACTGAGCGTAGCCGAAGTATTACGAACTAGTAATTTTACTTTCTAAATGTAATACATTAGTTCCTTCTGTTGTCGGATCGATCTTCGTTCACAAAGGTCTTGAAGTGTATATTTTGCTAAAACAGAGTTAGCAGCTTGACGTGCTTCTTGCCATACTTCCTGAATTAGCTCACCTTCTACCGTGTTGGGAGCAGGTTCACAGGGAGATACAGCAATATCTGACCCTTCCATACAGCTAAAAGCATCCAACACTGTGATCTTTCCAGGATCTCGTGCTAGAACATAGCCACCTTTGGCTCCGCGTATACTCTTAATTAAACCTCCACGTCTTAACGTTGCCAGGAGTTGTTCTAAATAGCGGTTCGGGATGTCTTGCAATGCCGCTATCTCTCGAATTTGTAGGGCTTCACCGTTAGGGTAGCAGGTTGCTAACTCTAACAGGGCTAGAAGTGCATATTCTGATTTGTTAGAGATTACCACAGGCGTAATATTTTAAGCTCATATTTAAAGATACAAAGTCTTTGAGTTTGTTTCCCTAAGCTACTGCGAAGAAAAACTTTACAATCAACCTATTGTTGACCGGCTTACTCCACTTTAAAGACCTTCTTGCATACAAGCAATTACTTTTGTTTTTAAATTCGATAAATAAAAGTGATTAGACTTCTTGCAAAAATATATTTTTACACTCTTAGGGTAAAGGGTAAAGGCTAAAGGGAAAGGATTTTGAGTTTCTTTACCCTTTTCCCCTTCACCTTTACCCCGACTTTTGCAAAAAGTCTATTAGTTAGCTATACATGGAAATTTATTGAAAATGGCAGAATGACTGTAAAGGTAGTTCCCGTATCGATCGCACTTTCAACTGTAATCTCGCCGCCGTGTAAATCTACAGCCTGCTTGACAATGGACATCCCTAATCCCATTCCTGGGATATTGGCTGTATTACTAGCGCGATGGAACGGTTCAAAGATGTGTTCAATGTCAACAGCAGGAATGCCAATACCAGAGTCTTGAGTCTGAAATATAGCTTGCTCGTTGGCAGTAGTTACAGAAAACCTAACTGTACTACCAATGGGAGAGTATTTTAGACAATTTGAGAATAAATTACTCAAGATTTGGCGCAGTAGTTTCGCGTCTAAATTAGCTTCTGTGCATTGGCACTCACTGCTAAAAACGATCGCATGTTGTGAGCGATCGCTCTGTTGTAATTCTTCTAATAAATCGCGGCAAAATTCCACTAAATTTATCGGTGTTGGATTAAACTCTAACTTGCTTGTTTCATCCTGACTCACCACTAATACATCATCCAATAACTGGGTTATATGCATAACTGATTTTTGAATGCGACGCAGGTGAGTCTGTTGTCGCTGTTCGCTCCAGAGGTGGCGATAATGTTCTAGTAGTTCCGCAGAAGAGTGGATGGTAGCCAAAGGAGTGCGAAACTCATGGGAAGTGATAGTGAGCAAGCGGGATTTAAGTTCGCTAAACTCCCTTTCTTTAGCAAGCGCTTGTCGCATCGCCTCTTCTGCCCATTGCAGCTTGGCTTGGGTTCGCTTGCTTTCGCTAATGTCGCGCAATAGCCAGCGCAGACTAACTAACTCACTAGATTGATTGCGGATAGCAGCAACCTTAACCGCAGCCATAATAGGTGTTTTGTCACGCGGTCGCAGGGTTACTTCCCATTCTTGCATTTTCCAGTCTGGGAATTGAGCGCGATCGCGCAGATGATTTAGTTTCAAATGAAAAGCAATTATTTCTTTCTCAAGTACAAAAATACCTATGGATTTGCCCAACAACGAACTTTTAGAAATGTTAAGCAGAGTGGTAGCGGCTGAGTTAGCTTCCTGAATTATCCCTTTTGTATCAGTCACAAAATAAGCGTCTGGGACTTCCTCAAATAATTCTTGGTAGCGTTGATTTTCTGCTACCAAAGCCTGTTGAGTTTTGGATAATTCTTCATTCTGCTGCTTTAAATCTTCATTTACTAGTTGAAGTTCTTCCAAAGCCAGGTAAACTTCTTGAAATACTGCGGTAACGAGTTGAATATCTGCTTGTGCTTTTTGCTGTTCGTTCTGGCGTTGCAAGAGGGCGACGCGCTTACGCATGTTCTCTATCTGCAAAGCTAAATCGTCCGAATTCACGCTCTTGCTCCTAATTTCTAAAGTGGAGTTTGTTTTAAATTCCCTACTTAGACGATATTAGCTTTTGGAGTTTAGCAGTTATCAGTAATTTAAATGTAGTTTTAGGTAGTTTTAGTTCTTTGGGCTAATTAGGACTGAATACAGCAGAATTCAGGAGTAAAACATACTTTATACCTGGCTTTAAGACGAATCTTTGTCTATTTCACTTTCCTGGAAATCTGCTGTAAGTAATCAAGCAGTTCTCATTTGTTTAATGTTTTCGTTTGGAAATGTTACTCAATTGCTCTCGAAGGTCAGCCCATTTAATACCTTCTAGGCTGGGTAAAACAATATGAGCGGCTCCAACTCGCTCAACAGGGCCGAGTCCTATTGCCCACATCCCAGCAGCGAGAGCGGCTTCAACACCGGCTGCGGCATCTTCTACAACCACAGATTGCGCTGGTTCGATTCCTAGCTGCTTGGCTGCGTACAGAAAGAGGTCGGGTGCTGGCTTGGGTTCTTGTACGCTGTAACCATCAGCGATCGCATCTACTTTGTTCATAATGCCCAATCGCTCAATCACAGTCTGGGCATTTTTACTCGCTGAACCAATACCGATCTTAATACCAGCTTGCCGCAATTCATCCAACAAGGCGATCGCACCTGGTAACAAATCGCGAGATGTCATGTTTTGGATCAATTCGACATAATAGCGATTCTTGCGCTCCATCATCTCCTCGATTTGTGCTTCCGAATACGGTCTATCCCCAACAATCACCATCAGAGAAGCACGACGGGATACGCCCCGCAAAGCTTCGTTAGCTTCTCGATTAAACGGTATACCCTCTTCATCTGCTAGCTTCTGCCAAGCGAGATAGTGAAGTTCTGCTGTATCTGTTAGTACACCATCTAAATCGAAGATGAATCCTTGGATGTTGGGTTTGTCGGTCGCTTCGCTCTGGAATTGGGTATTGGGTATTGGGGATTGGGTATTGGGGATTGGATATTCGGGATTGGGGATTCCCCTTGTCCCCTTGTCCCCAGTCCCTAGTCCCCGATTTAGATCGAAGTCGTGCCATTTCCCGCGCCAGTGCAGTTTAAACTTTAAGCGCGTCCAACCAGGGGGTAGGTGGGAGTTGGCTACAGGGCCATTTTCAGATAATTGGATGCCGCCGAATCCAAAAATTACAGCTTGCCAAATCCCACCAGCACTAGCACCGTGAATTCCGTCGTTGGTGTTACCTCGGTTATCTTCAAGATCCACCATTAACGCCTGCATAAATTGTTCGTAAGCTTCAGTTGATTTGCCCAAATCGGAAGCTAAAATCGCTTGAACTGCTGGGCCAAGGGACGAACCATAAGTAATATCAGTGCGGGGTGCGTAGTAGTCCCAGTTTGTCTGCAATGCTTTTTCGTTATAGGGAAAATCTGCTGATTCCCGCATTAAATATAGGAGCATTAATACGTCTGGCTGTTTGAGTACTTGAGATTTGTTGGTTTTATCAATACCTAAGATCGGTTGCATGGAGCGATCGCGTGGTTCATAATCTGCTAAGTTAATATCTTCCAATTGGAAAAATCCCTCGCACTGCTCGATTAGTCCTGTTGATGGGTCATAGAAAAACAATATTTTGGCGACAATCTCTTGCCAGTGCGATCGCTCCTCTGGGGTCAGCTTTAGTTTCTGTTCTAGTTCGGTGGCTCGTTCGGGGAATTTATCAGCCAGCCAATCATAGACGGCGATCGCTTTCTCTAAATGCCATTGCGCCATCCGGTTTGTAAAGGCGTTGTTGTGGACTAATTCATGGTATTCATCCGCTCCGATTACTCCCTGAATTTCATACTGTGAGCGCTCAGAATTGAATTCGACTCGACTACCCCAAAAGAGTGCGGCATCTAAGATAATCTCTGCGCCGCACTTTTGCATCCAGTCATCATCACCAGTGGCTTGCCAGTAGTTCCAGACTGCGTAGGGGATATCTGCATTGATATGAATTTCGCGATCGCGGCACCAAATCCGCACGTCTTCACCATAAAAATCACTGCCGATAGACCAACGTGGTGTCACTTCATCTCCAGTATCAGCACTTTCCCAAGCAAACATTGCCCCTTTATAACTGTAATGGCCTGCCTTGCGTCTAGCTCCTGGTAAGGTGTGCCAACGGTAACTGAGTAAGTTGCGGGCGATCGCTGGTTGGGTAAACAGAAACAAAGGCTGCATAAAAATTTCTGTATCCCAAAAGACATGACCGCGATAGCCAAACCCCGAAAGGGTTTTAGCGGGAATGCTCACCCTGTCATCATCCCGTGAGGCAGCAATCAGCAGTTGAAACAGATTGTAACGAACAGCAAAAGTAGCTGTGCTATCCCCCTCAATCAGGATGTCACTTTGCTGCCAAACCTCATCCCATGCCTGTTCATTAGCTTTTAGTAATGTTGCATAATCTGGCAGCTGTGCGAGTTTTTCTCGAGCTGCTGGAACTGGTGCTTCAATCTCCCGCGAGGTAAAAACGGTCACGAGTTTTTCCACCGTTACGGTCTGCTGCGCTTTAGCCAAGAAGGTTGTACTCAAGGTAGGATAACCAGGTGCGGTATTGACTTGCAAAGATGCTTCAGTGCCTAATATTGTCAACTTAGCTGCCATACCGAGTTCAATTCGAGAGTTGCGCGTGCGGCGTTGCAACCAGATTCCTTGGTTAGTCTTGCCCTGATCTAATTCTTCCCAGTGATTGAAACCCTGATTTTCTGGATAGCCATTGATGCTAGCTTGAACTTCGATTAACCCCTCAAAATCTATTGGTGTTAAATGGCAGCGTAACCCCAACACGTGCGGATCTGCAAGACTAGCAAAGCGTTCAAAGCTGATGTCTATGGTGTTCCCACTGGGAGAGCGCCAACGCACGGCCCGAATCAGTAGTCCATGACGCAGATCGAGTTGGCGATCGTAGCTCAATATCTCACCTCGATCGAGACGGAAGCGATCGCCATTTACAATTACTATCAAGGGTAGCCAGTCAGGGCAATTTACCAGTTCGGTGTATACTACAGGCACATCATCGTAGACACCGTGAATAAAAGTAGCTGGCAATGCATGAGGATAACCTTCCTCAAAACTGCCTCTTGTTCCCAGGTATCCATTGCCGATTGTAAAGACGGTTTCTTTGGAGTGCAATTGCTCAGGGTCAAACTGGGTTTCGATTAATATCCAGTCTGTGTAGATAAAATGGCGAGAACGACCTTTTGTTTGCATAAGTTGGCGAGTGGGGAATCGGGATTTTGAGTCTTTGAGCTAGATGAATGAGTCTTTGAACTCCGTTAATGAGTATTTGAGGTGGATTAACGGAGTTCAGAGGTGGATTAACGGAGTTCAGAGGTGGATTAAC